>NZ_JBQQCM010000014.1:0-129595 GCF_052246755.1 Halobacillus sp. B29 | reverse complement strand
TACGTGCTTCTCCGAGGAGAGCGACAATCCATGGTACACTTGCTTCCGAAGATCCGTCTCTGTTACGAGTTCTAAGACATCACGCCTTCTCGACCTTTGGTAGAAGTCGCTGACTGTACTCTTCTAACACCCGTTTGGAAGCCATTTTCATATGTCATGGTGCGAAAAAATTAGCATGAACGTCTCTGTTAAACTTCCGTATTGATTTTATGGTTAAACGCCCATTACTTGAAGACTCGAATTGAAGATAGTTGGGCCCGTTACTAAAATGGGGACTAAATTTGGCGAGGAAATAACTCGCTCTCCTGTAGCCCCTTTCTCCACCAAATATCACAAATCGAGTCTTCTACTATAATGCCCTATTGCGTAATAAGTCTCCTATGAAAAATTTACATTAAACTTTAACAGATCCTTTTATAAAAAAATGGGTCAAAGACTTCTAATTGATATCTTCGTGGAGAAAATATCTGCTCGGTGCTACCCACAAAAAATATTCCTCCACCTTCAAGGGAACGACTGAAATTCTCATAAATATAATGCTTAGCTGCCTCAATAAAATAGATTAACACATTCCTGCAAACAATAAGATCACAGGAGGGTATGAAAGGATCGGCCACCAAATTGTGTTTTTTAAAGGTCACACAGTTTCTTATATCATCTTTGACTTTATATGAGACCCCTGTCTTTACAAAGTATTTTCTTTTTATTTCTTCAGGTACTTCATTCAGCGATCTTTCAGGATAAACCCCTTGTCTAGCTTTTTCCAGAGCCTGGCCGTCCAGATCTGTAGCAATAATCTCGATGTTTTGCAAAGGGAGGAAGTGATTAATAATCATAGCCAGAGTATAAGGCTCTTCTCCAGTAGAACATCCTGCACTCCAAACTTTTAAGTGATTTTTATTTTGCAGGAGATAAGGAAGAACTTTCTTTTCTAAAATTTCAAAACGCTTTCGATTACGGTAAAATTGTGAAACGTTTATAGTCATCCTGTCTAATAGCTCTTCCAATAAGTGAGGTTGGGAATGAAAGGAAGAATAGTAATTTAAAAACGTCGAATATCCACGTTTATCCCGCAGCGATGTCAATCTTCGTTTCATTTGGGCTTCTTTGTAAAGGGAAAGATCAATACCTGTTTCTGTATGTAAAAGTTGGATGAATTCTCCGTAATCCTCATTCATAACCTGGGCTCCTTATCCTAACTGATCTATTCTCTATTAGAGTAGCTGAACCATTCTGGTATGTAAACGATAATCGACCATAATTTATCACACTAAAAAACCGCCTGCAGCCAGGCGGTTTTTTAAAGGATTTATGCTCAGTAAATCCAGTTTAAGTTATCTTTTTGATAATTTAAAATTTCATCAGAGTTGAAGAACAGCTCGAGTTCTCTTTTAGCACTATCAGCTGAATCGGATCCGTGAATGACGTTTTTGCCTACTGTTACCCCGAAGTCACCGCGTATCGTTCCTGGTGCTGCATCGGAAGGTTTGGTAGCTCCCATCATCTGACGAGCCCCGGCGATTACATTCTCCCCTTCCCATACCATAGCAAATACAGGGCCGGAAGTAATAAATTCTACCAGTTCATTAAAGAAAGGTTTGTCTTTATGTTCGCCATAATGTTCCTCGGCCAAAGAATTTGAAATAACCATGAGTTTAGCACCTGCTAATTTATACCCTTTCTTTTCAAATCTGGAAGTAATCTCACCAATTAAATTACGTTGAACTCCATCAGGCTTAACCATTAAAAAAGTCTTTTCCATGTCATCCACCTCAGTTTATGTATAGTGTGTGAAAGCGCTTTTAATAAGTGCCAAAGCAAATTCTATCAAAGTTTGGAAGGGATGGCAATACATTATGCCCTTCTTTTTCCAATGTATTTAGCAATCCCTTTTAAAGTCTGTTTAGCACGATTTGGAGGAAGCTTATCCAAGGATTCGTAAGCTTTTTTTAAATACCGGTCACTTAACTGCAGAGCCCGGGGGATAGAATCATTAGATTTAATTCGCTCGAGCAACGGTTTAATATCTTCTGGAGTTAATGGATCTTTTCTGTTAAACAACTCTTCCAGACGCTTCTTATAATCGCTTTCTTCCATTGAATATAGAACAGGCAATGTAATATTCCCTTGAAGGAGATCACTCCCGGCTGGTTTGCCAAGTTCTTCTTCAGAAGATGTAAAATCAAGAACATCATCGATGATCTGATAAGACATCCCTACATAATACCCGTATTGATATAAGGCTTTTTCTTCACGGGGGGTAACGTCGGCTGCAATAGCCCCTAAACGGCAGCTAGCCGCAATCAGCAGAGCCGTTTTTCTTTTAATTCTACGAAGATATGTACGCAAATTCTGATCCACATTGTATTTATCCCTGATTTGCTCAATTTCACCCAAACAAAGTTCAACCATGGTGTTGGCTAAAATCTGATGCGCCCGGGGATTTTCGAGAGCAGATAGGTTTTCAAGAGAGCGCGCAAAAATATAATCGCCTGTGTACATAGCGATTCGGTTATCCCAGCGTGACTTTATAGTGGGCTCTCCTCTTCGGAGCTCTGATTCGTCAATTACATCGTCATGAACGAGAGAAGCAGTATGTATAAGTTCTAAAGAAACAGCTACAGCCTTCATTCGTTCAATATCATAATCGCCGAATTTCCCGGCTAACAGAACAAATACTGGTCTAATTCGCTTTCCACCAGCCTGCAGCAGTTGGCTCGAAGCTTCGCGTAGCACCGGGTTATCTGACTGTATGGTCTCATTTACAGCAGTTTCTATAGAAGACAGATCGTTTTTCAGAAATGAGTAAATCATGGCTAATTTCATTGTGCTTCATCCTTAATTATTGCTTTTCACCCATATGCATGGCCGCAACGCCACCCGTATAGGATTTGACTATTACGTTCTTAAAACCGATATCCTCAAACAGCTCTTTTAATTCGTTTTTCCCCGGGAAATCTTTAGCCGATTCATGGAGCCAGCTGTATTCCTGATAGCTTTTAGCGAAAAACTTTCCAAATAAAGGCATTATATTTCTAAAATAGAAATAATATAAAGATTTAAAAACAGGGTTTTCCGGCTGGGAGGTTTCCAGGCAGACAACCTTTCCACCAGGCTTTACCACCCGTAGCATTTCTGATAGAACCTGCCTATAATCCGGAACGTTTCTTAAACCGAATCCAATCGTTACGTAATCAAATTGATCATCTTCAAAAGGCAATTCCATAGCGTTGCCATGCTCAAATTCCACTTGTTTCATTTTCAAAGCCATTTTCTTTTTAATGGCCACGGAAAGCATATTTACACTAAAGTCCAGCCCTACTACTTTTCCGGTTGGACCGACCTCTTTCGCTAAAGTCATTGTCCAATCTCCCGTTCCGCAACACAGATCAAGTGTCCGGTCTCCTTTGCTTACATTCATTCGTTTCATCACATCTCTTCGCCATAAACGATGCTGTTGAAAAGAAATAATGGAATTCATCTGATCGTATCGATTATATATTTGTTCAAATACATGATGAACACGTTCTTCTTTAGTTTGTGAGCCCATATTTAACCTTCTTCCGCAATCTGTCTCTGATTGAATTGATGATGAATAGCAGAGTGAACATGGCTTTTGAGCCAGTTAAAATGAATCGGCAGCTGAGATACCGTTGCTTCGAGTCGATGCACGTGACTCTGGAGCATTTGCTCAATATTAACGATTACTTGTCCACTATTCCCCAGAATACCCGGCCGATTAATTAATACATCGATGAGTGGAGAAAATTTACCTTCCTGATAACTTTTCTTCTCTTCAAGAAGTTTCTTTGCTAGAAGCCATTCTCCTGCCATATCATTGATTGTTGTCCTTTGAACATAAGAAGCCACTCTTTGAATGAGTAACGATTCTATTTTCTTCAGACCGTTGAGAAATTCTTGAAATGACTCTACGTCTTTATAGTATAGCTCCATCTTCAATTCGTTTATTTCTTTAATAGCACCTGCAAGCGTTTGAATCATGGGTATATCCTCAAGTTGAGACAATAAATAATAATAGAGTCCACTGTAATAGTCCCCTGCTAAAACAGTTAACTGTCGGTTCCTGATGGTTTCCTGGTCATCTTCATCTTCTGTAAGTGTTACAAGATCATGAGTGTCCAAAGCTATTTGAACCAGCATAGTGGTGATAATATACTGTTCCTTCTTTACCGAAGAAAGACTGGTATGATCCATGATCGAAGATAAAATTACCAGTTTATCCTCATCCACAGCAGGTTCCGGTATGAAACGCGCCAAAAAAGGATGGCGAACTTTCGATTCAATTTTTTGTTTAAGTTGTTTGATGTAATGATCTGAGGAATTCAACTTGATCACCTGGTCCCTTCGTGAACACTAATAAACCATACCTATTATAGCACAATTCACCTTCAAACGCTTTTTATGTAGCTTCTCCATACGCAATAAGAGCCTATTCCTCCCCTTCATTTGTCATCTCACCATGGCTTGTCTGGATAACCGCTTTGCCACGAACTTTAACGGCAGAAGTATGTTCAGTAAATTGGGCAATCATTACTTCACCCTGATCAAGTTTTTCAGAATGGTGGAATCTTGTATCTGTACCTCGCGTTAATCCTATAACATTTACACCGTCTTCTAAAGCTTTAATAACAAAAAAATCATTATTAGAAGTTGTCATTTGCAACAATCTCCTTTCTTTAATTACTACTATCTCTTACAAGTATTTTGATGTCAAAACATTCAATTCCTTTTAAACAGTACGTCTATTAATAAGAAAAAAAGGGTGCACAATGCACCCTTTTCCAAAGCCCTATGTAGCTTTTTATTTTACCGCGTCTTTAAGGGCTTTTCCTGGTTTGAAAGCAGGAACTTTGCTAGCAGAAATTTCGATTTCTTCACCAGTTTGTGGATTACGACCTTTACGTGCCGCACGCTCACGAACCTCAAAGTTACCGAATCCAATAAGCTGAACTTTCTCACCATCTTTAAGTGAATCCATGATAGATTCGAATACAGAGTCGACAGCTTGTGTAGCATCTTTCTTAGAAAGATCTGTTTTTTCAGATACAGCGTTGATTAGATCTGTTTTGTTCATGACATTCACCTCCTCTCAAGAGGGTTAATCTCATTCAAGTGGAAAGAACCACTATAAATGTTGATGTAGCAGTCATCAAATGATGACAAGCCTTATACTAAACGAGTTTCCAACGAAATTCAATAGAGAATCCTTTAACAATCGCGTTACAAAGCGATTTACAGGAGTGAATTCCGCTTCAGTTCAAGAGTAGCTTACCATAAACCTTAAGCAGGTGCAAGAAGCCTCAAACACTGATATGAAGGGGTTTTCCTCTATTTTAAACACTCCATACGAGTTATTACGACGCAGGAGCAGGAAATCCCTTTTTTATATAAAAAAATTTGAACAAAAAAATTAAAACGGCCCACTGGGAGCCGTTATAGGATGATGGCTATCATGCCGCCGGAGCCTTCATTAATAATTCTCCCCAGCGTTTCTTGCAATTTATATCTTGCATTTTCTGGCATTAAAGCAAGTTTAGCCTGAATGCCTTCACGAACAATTGAACTTAACGAACGTCCGAATATATCTGAGTTCCAAATAGACAACGGGTCTTCTTCAAAATCCTGCATCAAATACCTTACAAGTTCCTCGCTTTGTTTCTCTGTACCTATAATTGGCGAGAACTCAGACTGTACATCGACTTTTACCATATGAATGGAAGGTGCAACTGCTTTTAACCGAACGCCGAATCTTGAACCCTGGCGTATTATTTCAGGCTCTTCTAGAGACATATCCTCTAAAGATGGAGCTGCTATGCCATAGCCGGTTTGTTTCACCATTTGCAGAGCATCTGCTACTTGGTCATACTCTCTTTTGGCGATGGCGAAATCCTGCATAATTTCCAAAAGATGATCTTTGCCCCGTATTTCCTCGCCCACAATCTCTTTCAGCACGTGGTCATAAAGATGTTCAGGAGCCTGCAGATCAATTTCTGCCACCCCTTCTCCAAGGTCCATACCAGAAATATGAGCTCCGGTAATATATTCATAGTGATCAAAGTTTCCTATGACAGTATCTACGTCACGAAGCCGTTTGATGTCCTTCACTGTGTCTTCAATTGCATTTTGCAAATTGTTTCTTAACCAGTGCCTAGAATCAAGCACCATTACCCAGCTTGGCAGGTTTACATTGACCTCAAGGACAGGAAACTCAAACAACGCCTCTCTAAGAACACTTTGTACATCTTGCTCTCTCATACTTTCGACTGACAGGGCCAGAACCGGGATATCATATTTCTCTGAAAGTTCACTTCTCAACCGCTCTGTACTATCAGCATGAGGTTGAGCTGAATTAACAATCATAATAAAAGGTTTACCGACTTCTCTCAGCTCATCGACTACTTTTTCTTCAGCTTCTACGTAATCGTCTCGTGCAATCTCTCCAATCGTTCCATCAGTCGTTACTACAATTCCAATGGTTGAATGCTCCTGGATAACTTTTTGAGTACCGATTTCCGCTGCTTCTTGAAAAGGAATGGCTTCTTCATACCATGGTGTATGAATCATACGCGGACCATGTTCGTCCTCATAACCAACAGCGCCTTTTACAGCATATCCGACGCAGTCCACCATACGGACACGTATGTCCAGATGGTCATCAATATTAATTGTAGCTGCATGGTTAGGAACAAATTTCGGTTCTGTAGTCATGATAGTTTTTCCAGCTGCACTCTGAGGAAGCTCATCTAACGCACGTTCCCTTTCAGACTCCTCTTGCATGTTCGGCAAGACTACTAATTCCATAAACTTTTTTATAAATGTAGATTTACCAGTCCGTACAGCCCCCACTACTCCCAGATAAATATCACCATTTGTCCGTTTGGAAATATCATTAAAGATATCTACCTTTTCCAAAGGATCCCCTCCCAAATAAAATTTCACCATCATACAAGCCTAGACAATCTAATTCTATGACATCATCTAAGTGAAATATTCCAGAAATTAATAACTTCATAATATAATTAAATGAACCGTCTTCCTGTGAAACGTTCCGAACTAGCTCTTTAAAGCTTATGAGGAAGGGGGAAAGATCATTCTTCATCCTTTTAAACACGTTCAGCACAAAAAAAGAACCGCTCCCTTAACAGGGAACGGCTCTTTCAAGATGACTGATATTCGCTCATAAAGATGGGTTCACCCTCCTGTATCGTGTAGGGTTCAGAATAACCTGGTACAAACGGGGCATGATCCGTAAGTAAATAGCGGATATCTTCACCAGATTCATAGGAATGATCCTTATTGCTAAGATATTCATATAAGTCTTTTCGATAATCTATAAACAATTTTCCTTCTGAATTTAAATAAACGGGCAGCATTTGCTGAGAATAAGGGCTATCAATCATAGGAGGTTCGTCTAGACCTATTTTTTCGTAATCAAGGGCGTAGACACCTTTAGCAATTTGATCTCCAAATGGTGGATAACGATTATTATCCCTGAAGAATTTTACTTTTACCTGTAACGAGCGAAGGGTTTCGGTCGTTCTTAAATCGAGAACTTTTACTGTAGGGTTTTCCTCTGGATGAATGATAACATACTGATAATATCCTCCGTTCTCAAAGGCCGTACCAGGAGGTTCACCAATTAGGTTTTGCTGCTTCAACTTTTCAAAATCAAGCTGATATTTCTGAAAAATGGGTGTATCCTGAGGTTTAGTCTTAATGGGTAACAGACCGTTTGTATTTTCCTGATAGGTCTCCACGGCATTTTGGATAGACTCTAACTGAACCTGATTGGGTACCTGATTTTTCTGAAGCTCGTTACTTGGATAAAGACAGCCCGTCAAAATTACAAGAAGGAATGGCACAGTCCATAGTTTTAGCATTTTCATGTTGAGCCCTCCATTTCCTCAAGCTGTCGGTCCACTAAATACGATGTAAAATATAATGAGACTTCCCAGAATCATAAACACATAGGCTAAAAAAGCCACAATTCCAGAGAGCACACCTTTTAATTTATGCCTGCTTAATAAAATCAATCCAATCGCCAGAAACAAGAATATAATTCCAGCAAAGGAGATGTACATATTGAGCATTGACTCAGACATTATTGTCCCCCTTTGTACACAAATTGCTTTTGATATTATACCACACGCTTGGCATTAAGCGGAAACACCTACCTGTTTCAAGCCAAATTAACTATACTAACCCAGAACTTATGTAAGGTTCATTACATTTCCATTTTTTAAAGAAAAATAACCGGAGCAGCTATGCTCCGGCTTGACTAAATAATTCCCTATCCAGCTCATGTGTAATAATTGCTGCGTGTTATCATATGCATTTTTTCGAAGGGTCGCCTCCTCAGACGCCCACTCGTTAACTATCCTTTTAAAAACTTACCTAAAGTATTCATATCCAAAGGCATATTCTGTTTCGTAATAGCTTCAACAATCTTATCTTCTTTTTGCTTAGAAACCGGTTTGTTTGCTATTTTTGCCAATTGACGTACTAAACGCCGCACCGTTTTCTCATCTTTAAAATTAGCATTTTGAACAGAATTTGCCACGTTAAAAACATCTTCTGCGTCGATATTAGCTTTCTTTTTCAAATGATCAAAGATATTCTTTTGAAAATCACTCATAAACAATTGACCTCCTCGTGCGTTAGGTTCTGGATAGTATATGCACGAGGTTCTATATGTGTCAGTCATTCATTTGTTCATCAAGAATATTTGTGAGGTCCTCCATTTCATGACGGCGGATCCTGGTCATTAACTGGTCCACCACATCTCTCGCATGGGCTTTTTCGAATAAAATTCGGTAAATACCAGATGTTATAGGCATTTCTACATCCTGCGTCCGAGAGAGCTGGTAAGCCGCTTTCGTTGTTCGGACCCCTTCTACCACCATTCCCATCTCATCAAGGACATCATCCAAATCATTTCCCTGTCCTAATTTATATCCGGCACGCCAATTACGACTGTGGGAGCTGGTACAAGTAACAATTAAATCCCCCACGCCCGTAAGGCCGGAAAAAGTGAGGGGATTAGCTCCCATAGATGTTCCTAAACGTGCTATTTCAGCCAGCCCTCTTGTAATTAAAGCAGCTTTGGCATTATCACCATAACCTAAGCCGTCTGATATTCCAGCCCCCAAAGCTATAATGTTTTTCAGCGCGCCGCCTAGCTCCACACCGATGAGGTCAGGAGATGTATAAACACGGAACTGGCGATTCATGAAAAGGTCCTGCACTTTTTCTGCCACCTCTAGATCCTTAGAGGAGATCGTAACCGTTGTCGGCTGCCGTAAGCTTACTTCTTCAGCGTGACTAGGTCCTGATAATACAACAATATCCTCATATAATTCTTCAGGGATCTCTTCATGGATGACTTCTGAAACTCGTTTAAAAGTCTCAGGTTCAATCCCTTTCGATGCATGGGTAATGGTTACTTTATGGTCGATGAGCTCTCTAAGGTTCTGACATACCTCACGCATAGCTTTCGTTGGTACAACAAGCAGGATGTGGTCGGCTCCACTAACTACCCGATCCAACTGACTATCAGCGACTATCCGTTCAGGTATGGTAACACCCTTTAAATACTTCTCATTTGCACGTGTTTCGTTTATCTCATCTGCATGCTCTTTACGGTGAGCCCATAAGGCTACTTCATGACCATTATCTGCAAGGACAATGGCAAGAGCTGTTCCCCAGCTGCCTGCCCCTAAAACGGCTACTTTTCCCATGATACCTGCTCCCTTCTTGAAATTCCCTTAACTCCGCTTTCTGGCGAAGATTTTAATAGGCGTACCCTCAAAACCGAAAGCTTCACGAATTCGATTTTCGAGGAAACGCTCATAAGTGAAGTGCATCAGTTCCGGTTCGTTTACAAAAACTACGAAGCTTGGAGGTTTAACAGACACCTGCGTGGCATAAAAGATTTTTAACTTTTGTCCTTTTATGGAAGGTGATGGATTCATAGCCAAAGCATCCATAATCACTTCATTTAATATGTTTGTTTGAACACGTTTGGCATGATTCTCACTTGCCTCCAGTATTCTTGGAAGTAAGGTGTGAACACGCTTTTTAGTTTTTGCTGATAAAAATACAATAGGAGCATAATCCAAAAAGCGAAAGTTGGAACGAACCTTGTCTTCGAATTCTTTCATCGTTTTCTCTTCCACTTCCACTGTATCCCATTTATTTACTACAATAATAACAGCTTTTCCGGCTTCGTGAGCATAGCCGGCTATCTTTTTATCCTGTTCCTGAATACCAGTATCTGCATCAATCAAGGATAAAACCACATCGGAACGCTCTATAGCTTTCATCGCTCTCATTATACTGTATTTTTCAGTAGCCTCGTAGATTTTTCCGCGCTTTCTCATACCTGCTGTATCAATTATAACGTAATCTCGATCATCTTTTGAAAAAGGGGTGTCTATTGCATCTCTAGTTGTTCCTGCTATATCGCTTACAATGACTCGTTCTTGTCCTAAAAGAGTATTTACTAATGAAGATTTCCCTACATTAGGACGACCAATAACACTAAAACGAATAATATCGTCGTCGATCTCTTCTAGCATTTTTTCGGGGAAGTATTTTACCACTTCATCCAGCATGTCCCCAAGGCCTAAACCGTGTGTACCGGATATAGGGTGAGGTTCTCCAAAACCAAGAGAATAAAATTCATAGATGTTTTCTCTCATTTCTGGATTATCAACTTTATTTACGGCAAGCACGACAGGTTTGTTTGATTTGTACAGGATCTTCGCAACTTCTTCATCAGCACCTGTAATTCCATCGCGGCCGTTAACCATGAAAACAATGACATCCGCTTCATCAATAGCTACCTGAGCTTGCTCTCTCATTTGAACAAGTAAAGGCTCATCACCAAGTTCAATGCCACCCGTGTCAATCACATTAAACCGTTCGTTCAGCCATTCTCCCTCTGCATAAATACGGTCTCTCGTCACTCCAGGTGTATCTTCTACAATCGAAATTCTTTCCCCGACAAGCCTGTTAAATATAGTTGATTTCCCTACATTTGGCCGTCCAACAATAGCCATGACAGATTTTCTCATGAAAGGATCTTCCTTTCTTCTTTTCTATTTTTAATTATTCCACGTTTTCTTCATCCTTAAAATACCAAGGTACAACAAGAAACAGAATTCTACCTAAGTTTTCTATTCTTCTGTACCACGTAACATAAAAATACTGCTCTTCCGCGGATAGCCGATGCGCAGCTTTCCTTCCGCAGAACAGCAGAAATCCTTTAACTCTAATATTTTAGCAGACATTAATAAAATAAACAATTACTGATCCGCTTTCATCAGTGCTTTACTATGATATATAATCGATCACTCAAAGCGTGAGCGATTCCATCAAGGATAGCTTCAAGATTAGCAGCTACAGCTTCCATTTCTTCTTTGGTTTCACAATGGAAAACGGCCGTGCTCCCTGTTACTTTTTCGGATTGGGTGGTGATCGCTGCTAGAATTGCTTTTTCCATCTTCATATTTTAGCCCTCCCGGTTTCTTTTCCTTGACGGCATTTGTATGGCATTTTCCAGTACTGGCACAGAGGAAATAATTTCTTTGGCTCTTACAGGATCTTTCTCCTGAGGTAATATAAAAACACCAATTCTCCCATCGTTAAGATCTCGTTTAATTAATGGAACGAGTGCAGGGGTCCCAGAATCTCTAAAAACTCCGAGGGTGACGGAGACATCATGTAATATGGCTTGACGCTGCCCAAGATTAGCTATGGTGGAGCGAACACTGAATGACTTAGGGGTCAATATGAAGCCCATCCCATACTTTAATATTTCGTCCTGACGTTCAGGAAGCCCTATGTTCATGATATAAATGTTATCTACATACAAACCTGCTCCTTTAAAGCTAAGTTCTGAGAGTTCCACCGTTACGATATCAGAAAGCTTGGAACCACTCATTAACAGGGAAGAAATAATAAAGCACACTACAGCAGCACCAAGAGCTGCCCATCCATTTACGGCTAGATAGCACAGCGTGACAACGAAGGAAGTAAATATAACGAGGTAATTTCGACTTTCAAAAGCGACAGCGATCCCTTCAATATAAGTGTTTCCCCGGGGTACAAGTTCAAAAGAATCCATTTCTGTTAACGTATTTCTTTCCATGTTGCGGACTTCCCTGAATTGGGAGGCAGCTAACGTTAAAAAGGTAACAGCTGTAAATTCCTTCTCCATTATAGAGGGAATGGCTATAGTCCCGAGTGAAGCCGCTATAAAACCCAGCGATAAATGAATAATTTTCCCGTGTAAATAGGTAGGATACTGACGATAGTCAGTTCGAAGCATAAAGATTCTTAAAGCCGTACCCACCGAAATACCTGCAATAATTGGATAGGTGTATTCATTCACACATACGCACCTCCTTTTTTAATTGTTTTAATCTTCTTCTGTTGCAAAGAATCCTTTAATCGATGAATCCCATACATGATAAATAAAACGACCATACCTTTTAACACAAAAATTATCGTTTGTTGATTGAAAAAAGGTTCTTCCAAAATGTAAATTGAAAGTACCAAATAAGACCATAATGTACCAAATGCATTAATTAGCAGCCAAGCCCCCATTAAACTAGGGAGATCCTGAAACATTTTATTTAGAACAAATAAGAAAAATATTACTCCCAGATAAACACCCGGGAGTCTGGACCAAACTGGCTGCACCAGTAGAAAAAGCTGTACGGCTGTATAACCAATACTTAACACAATTGGCCAGAAATGCTGGATCATATGTTTACGAGTGATCTTCCAGAAATAAGTGCCAAAAATGCCTAATAGCAAAACAAAGTAAAGCTGAAAGTTTATGAACTGATTATCACCGACGGTATATGTACACATAATGATCCAGATAAAAAGTAACAACCGACTCCGCAAATTTGAAGATGGAATGAAAAAAAAGATGATAAGCGCAAGGACCCAAGCATACCAGTAGTAAATAGCCGCCAAACCTTTCCACCCCTTCCTTCTTTTTATTATGGATCACTATGTCCTTCTTTAAACATCTATCTGCCCATACAAAAAGCCCATGATTATAATCATGGGCCAAGTCTTTGGTCTGACCATTCTTTAGTCCGGCCAAATAGTATATAGGGGGTATGTGACAATTCTTGAATATTGGATGCATTCAACAGCATCATCGCAATTTTAATCTCTTCATGGATATGACGAATTTCATTGACCAGAGCCTCTTCACCTTCTTCAACTAGAACACGAAGCAGCCCTCCAGCCATTCCAAATGCCTTTCCTCCTAAAATGAGTCCTTTCACTCCATCCAGACCATGGCGAACACCCCCGGAGGCAACAATATGAAGATCCGGGGACACAGAAGAAGATTCCAAAATGGAAATAGGGGTAGGGATTCCCCAGTTATTAAATGATGATAAGGGGGTGTCTCTTCTCATATTCTCGACTTTAGAGAAGTTTGTTCCCCCCTGCCCTCCTACATCAATGTAACGAACCCCCATAGAATATAAGGTTTCCACTGTCTCTTTCGACATTCCATACCCTACTTCTTTTACGATCACAGGAATAGACATCTTTGATACAATCTGTTCTATTCGACGAAGACGATGGGAAAAGTCTCTGTCTCCTTCAGGCATTATTAATTCCTGAAGTGTATTAATATGAATTTGCAGTCCATCCGCTTTAAGCATGTCGACAGCTTCTTCTGCCTGAGGGACGGTAGCTTCACTCCCCACATTTGCAAAAATGACTCCCTCAGGATTTACTTCCCGAACAACTTCATAGGTTGATCTCTCCTCGGGATTTTTAATGGCTGACATTTGGGAACCTACAGCCATCCCAATACCGGTTTTACTTGCGGCTAAAGCGAGGTTCCGATTAATCTCTTTCGTTTCTTCTCCACCACCACCGGTCATTGCATTAACAAAAAGAGGGGAACTCAAATGAAGTTCCCCTACTTGTGCTTCTATACTCAATTGATTAAAGTCCAGACGGGCCAGACTTTGATGAACGATTTCCACATCGTCAAAATGATTGTGATAAGCTCGTTCGTGACCTAATGCATGGCGGATATGATCAATTTTCCTCTCAGACCTTGTCATATCCAACACCCACTCAATTATTTTTTGTATTTATCCAGTTTATCGCCGATCATATCACTCAGGGAGAAACCGGAATTGTCTTCTTCCTTCTCATACTGCTGGTACTCTTCTCTAGTTTGTTCAGCTTCAAGTTCTTTCATACTTAAGGAAAGACGTTTAGCTTCTCCATCTACGTCTAACACTTTAACTTGTACCTGCTGTCCTTCTTCCAGGACTTCACCAGGAGTACCAATGTGGCGATTGGAGATTTGAGAAATGTGAACAAGTCCTTCAACACCTGGGAACACTTCTACAAATGCTCCAAAGCTTACTAAACGGCGAACCGTTCCTTCTAACACTTCTCCCTGTTTCACTTTATCCTGAATATCATGCCACGGACCAGGCTGAGTGGCTTTCAAGGAAAGAGATATTCTCTCATTATCACGATCAACAGATAGTACTTTAACTTTAACCGTCTGCCCCTCTTCAACTACATCAGATGCTTTTTCTACATGCTGATGAGATAGTTGGGAGATATGTACTAATCCGTCAATACCTCCAAGGTTTACAAACGCACCGAAGTCTGTCAATCTTTGAACAGTGCCTTCAATTACCTGACCATCTTCAAGTGAGTGCAGTACCTCCTGCTTTTTCGCTGACTCTTCCTCTTCCACTACTGCCCTGTGAGAAAGAATGACACGATTTTGTTCTCGATCCAGTTCAACCACTTTCAGAGAAAGGTTTCTGCCTTTATAGTTTTCAAAATCTTCAACGTAGTAAGTTTCTACTAGAGAAGCAGGGATAAATCCTCGAAGACCGATGTCTACAACAAGACCGCCTTTTACAACGTCTTTAACTTCAGCTTCAAAAATTTCTCCACTCTCATACTTGTCTTCCAAGTCCTGCCATGCTTTATCTGCATCAACAGCCCTTTTAGATAGGACGATTTCATCATCTTCTACCTTTTTAACTTGCAGGGTCAACTCGTCCCCTTCACTGACTGCATCTGAAGCTTTTTCAACATGAAGGCTGGATAATTCACTAATAGGTACAATACCCTCAACTTTATATCCAACATCTACGAGGACTTGTTTTTCTTCAATTTTAACAACTTTACCAGTAACAATGTCCCCGGCAGAGAATTCTTGCATTCCAGATACTTCTTGATTCATTTCATCCATACCAAGCTACCTCCTTCAATTTCCGACACAACCTTAAAACAGAAATGCCCTTTTTTCTAACTTCTAATATTTAGAGCTTTTTGTCAAGTGATTACGCTCCATCAGCTGTGAATTTTATGCAGTTTTCTGATTTCTTCCATAATTCGATCTGTTACGACTTGTGCAGAAGCTTTTTCCTCACGGTATCCACTCATATCAATGGGTTCACCATAAACGACTTTCAACCGTTGAAACTTCTTATAAGGTCCTATTATAGCGCAGGGAACAATATAGGCTTCAGAACGTAGAGCAAAGAAACCTGCACCAGCCAAACCCTTTCCAATTTCGCCATTTTTTTGTCTTCTTCCTTCCGGGAAAAGACCGAGTACATGATTATTATTAAGAATTTCCAGACCTTGACGGAGCGCATTACGATCACGCATGCCTCTTTTTATTGGAAAAGCATGGACTCCTTTAAGAATTCCCCCAATCAGCCTGTTTTTAAACAATTCTTCTTTGGCAAGGAAGTAAATGTCCCTGCTGTTTGTAATACCTACTACAGGTGGATCTGCATTAGATATATGATTGGAACAAACAATAACCGGACCTTCTTTGGGAATATTGTGTTGACCAATAACTTTAATCCGGTATAAAGGGTAAAAGATGACAGCACAAATCCATTTACCCAGCTTATATAAGCTCATTATTAATCCCCCCTCTCCTTCTTTTCATTTACTACTTTAATTATCTCCGCTACTACTTCTTCTATTGTTAAAGAGGTAGTGTCTACAATAACGGCATCGTCAGCTTTTACAAGCGGAGCGACTTCACGGTTTGAATCGATTTCATCACGCTTGCGGATTTCTTCCTTAAGGTCGTCCAGGTTTGAGTAATACCCCTTGGACTGGTTTTCTTTATGACGTCTTTCTGCTCTTTCTTCCACAGAGGCAATCATAAATATCTTCACATCAGCATTAGGCAGTACATGAGTCCCTATATCTCTACCATCCATCACGACCCCTTGTTGATTAACAAGTTCCTGCTGGCGGCTTACCATTTCTTCCCGGACTTCTTTATGCTTGGATGCAAAAGATACCTGGTTCGTAACATCGCTTGTTCTTATATCGTCCGAAACATCCTCACCATCAAGAAGGACTCTCTGTCCATTCTCGCTCTGCACTAATTTTAAATCCGTTTTCCTTAATAATTGTGCCAGAGCATATTCATCTTCAAGTGAGACACCATTATTTAAGGCTTTCCAAGTTAATGCACGATACATTGCCCCCGTATCTACATATATTAAAGATAATTTTTCAGCTACTCTTTTTGCTACAGTACTTTTTCCGGCAGCAGCTGGGCCGTCGATTGCAATTGTCATAGTATCCATAAGTTCAGCTTCCTCCAATTTTACCTTATACAAATAAAAGCGCACTTAAATAATGAAAGCGCGCCTAAGAGCCTTCAGACGGCTAAACCCGCCATGAAAGACTCTTAATTACTCTGTACAGAATAACATAACTAATTGGAAAAAATCCATTATTATGTAGCTACTTTAGTGCCTTTCTGCGCATGTTCATCTGTTGCTCAAAACAATACCGAATGATCAGCTGACGCTGTTTTTCTACAATATTTTCAAATTGAATGGATACTTGATTTCTCTTTCCGTTGTCTTGTTGAATTGTTCTTACTACGATTCCCTCGGATTCCACGTACCGGTTCTCGCCGGAATTCATAGGGAGAACTAACGTTAAGTTTACGCGCTGGCACCTATACATCTGTACATGATAAGGTTCTAAAATTGCTGCTCCGCCTCCACTAATATCCTGAGTCACTGCCGTAAAAGATTGGTTTTCAAATTGAACCGCAACATCTATTGAAGCGTCTACACGCACATATTTTCTCCGCTGTATTCGAATAAGATCTTTTCGAGGAGGAAATGTCATTACGAGCACCGGAATGATTAATTTCTTTCGTGCTACTACCTCCGTGTTAAAACAATATACGGATTGATCTTCAGTAATAAAGCTCGCCTGGATTTCAGTGCCTTCCATAATAAAAGCCGCTTTACCTGTCTTTACGTTAATAGGATAATCAATATAGATATACCCTTTCGTGTGATCAACAAGTTTACATATATATTTCTCTGGTTCTTCCTTATCCTTTGAGTGAATTTCTAACGTGATTGGCATACCAATTTTTAAAATCTTCATAATTTCCTCCAATTATATATGACTTTTGTATTGATTATATTATCTCACTTTTGTATAAATACGGAAAGTGAATAGGTCTTGTGAACCAAAAAAACCGCCATAATTATGGCGGTTTTTCTAAACTAATTAAATTTGATTTCGGCTTTTTTTAATGTTTCCACTTTTTCTTCCTGACCATTCTGAGCATTTATAAATATTCTATACGTAGTATTCTCTTTAGTAGTTAAAAATTCGTAACACAATACGAGCTCTTTTAAATCATTTTCGATGACAGCCAGTCGATTTTCCTGTATTTTTAATCCCGGGTTTACTTTGGATCGTGCTTCTTCCTCTGTCATTTCAGGTTTTTCGATTTCCCGGTCCTTGTGATCATCGTAGTAATCTCTTGCGGATAAACCAAGTACTTCACCATTATCCAACCCAACTTTTACAACTACGGATTCCGGATAATAACGAATGTCATCCTTAGTATAAACATAACGAAAGATCCCTATGTTATTGTACTGGTTCGTTTCAGCCAGCTCTAAACCTTCTGCCTCAAGTCCTTCTACATATTTCTCAGCTTTCTTGGAGGCTTCGTGAAGACTAATTTCCGCCTCTCCCATTTTGCGGCTGATCATAATGGTTAAAGGGTGCCCTCCCTTTACTGTTAAATCCATATAACCATTACGCTTTCCATTATCAAACGAAGCCGTGTAAGTCGGGACATCAGCTCCCTTACCTGATTTAGTCAGAGTAAGTTTATTAACATCAACTTTTTCAAGCCATTGACTGGCAATTTGTTTGGCTTTTGCTTCTGAAACAGGATCCCCCTGGAGATTTTTATAACTTTTCTCTGGACTGGCATTCGTTACCCCTGTTTGAGCGGTCGTTTGTGTATAACCGTCAACCGTTTTTTCTACAGTCTTAAACCCATTCACAATAGTGTTATCTCCGGCTTCATTGTTTGTAGAAAGTGCCAGTTGTACATCCATCCAGCGCAAATTATCTTTTAAAACAACATTTTGTACTTTGCGTAACTCGGTTTCAATCTCACCTGAATGCTTATGAAGCTCTTCCAGTTTTTTTATTTCTTTTTCACTTAAAGGCTTCTTCTCTAAGTCGCGAATAGCGGTTTTATAAGCGAAATCCCCTATTTCATAAAGAAATTCTTCCGTCTTATTAAACGGGAGCAGAGTAAGCGGAAGCTGACCCACATCTGAATTTGCTTCCGAGGTGATTCTCCAAATTTCAGCCAACTGTGGCGAAAGCTGTTTTCTCGTGTTCATAGCCAGTGTAGCACCTATTTTGTCGTGGAGAAGATCTACGTTATAAGTGAGTTCGTGAAATGCTCGTTGGTAACTGTTCTCCGCCTGAATAAGTACTGCATTTTTATCCTGATTTTCCTTGTAACCCCAGACGGTTGTCCCTACAGCTACTATACTTAATACGACAATTGTAATCCAGCGAACCATTCTTCCACCTCCTATTTACAGAATATATGCTTACCAATCTTCTTAATTTGCGGCCTTGACCATATCCAATCTGATGTTGCCGTGTTCGGATTAAAATAATATATTGCCTGCCCAGAAGGATCCCATCCGTTGATCGCGTCCATAACCGCTTCTTTTGCCGTTTCATTAGGTTGAAGCCATATTTGTCCATCACTTACCGCAGTAAAGGCTCGTGGTTCAAAAATAACTCCTGAGACGGTATTCGGAAACGTTGCGCTCGACACCCGGTTAAGAATTACAGATGCTACTGCCACCTGACCGACGTAAGGCTCACCTCGTGCTTCTCCATACACAGCATTAGCCATCAATTGGATATCATTCTGAGAATACCCGCTTGGAACATTAACAGCTGTTGGCTCCTGTTTCTGAGGAGGTTCCTGTTTCTGAGGAGGTTCCTGGTTTCCTTTTGGTTTCTGTTGTTTTACCTGCTGAGTTTTAGGAGTACCTCCGTAATACGTGAAATCATTCCCTCTTCGCACTTGCTCCTGAACAAATCCCTTATCATATTTACTAGCTTTGGTCAGTTTATTTTTCACTTCTTCCCCTACTAAACCATCAATTTCAAGACCAAATTCATATTGGAAATTCCGAACGGCCCAATAGGTGCCCCATCCAAAAACCCCATCGATATTACCGTTATAAAACCCCAGATATTGTAATCTGGCTTGTAGTTCAATCACATCATCTCCGGTGGCCCCATGCTGTATAACTTGATTTGAAAAAGCTTCTACAGAGTTGACAGATGTCCATTCTGAAACAGGAAAGATGAGCAAAGCGGCTCCCAATCCAATGATTATCATTTTCTTCCATATCATCTGAGTTACACCCCTGACCAGTAGTATTATTTATAAGATTAGTGTCCATCCATTTATAAACTTTATACATGTTTATCCATTAAAAAAACCGCCGTTGCAACGGCGGTTTACTTTATATCATGTTTTTTGAAGGTCTTCATGATGTTCATTGGCCAATCTTATCTTTCTGAATCCTATCACCCATAAAACAATCATAAATGGTGTAATCCAGTACAGCCATGTCTGGTTCAATACCGTAATAATATAATCATACAAGGTATGAAAACCCACTGGAATTAGTAAGGCTAAACTTAAGCATAAATTTTGGTTTTTGCTGGCGAATTTTGCTTTACCCATGTAAAAGCCCATAAGAATTCCAAACAAAGCATGAGAAGATACTGGAAAAACTGCTCTTAACAGGGCAATCTCAATGCCATTTGAAAAGATATAAATAATATTTTCTATTGTTGCGAAGCCTAAACTAATTGCCACACCATAGATAATTCCGTCATAGTGATGGTCAAAATCTGAGTGCCGATAGGCAACAAATAAGAGAAAAAACCATTTAAAAAATTCTTCCATTAACCCCGCTAAGAAAAATGACCTCAATAGCGGAGTCTGAAATACCCCTTCAGTTTCAAAAGCATATTGAATAAACATCAAGGGAAATACCATGATGATGCCAATTATAAACATGCGGATGATCAGTGGGAGCGGTTCTAGCTCGATTCTTTTACTTAAGTATATGAATGTCATAATTGCTATAGCAGGAGATATGGCTGCAGTCAGCAAGGCCATAGAAATCAGCCCTCTCTCATTCTTTCGCCTTATTTCAATGGTATCATGAAGAATGTGGAAAAGGAATAAGGGATACGTCCGAATGGATAAATATCAAAAAAGCACCAGCTTGGCTGGTACTTTTATATCAGGACTGATTATAATTTCACACATGATTTGTGTGGAAAAAAATATCATCGAGAAAAATGAATAGAGAAAACTCTGATTCGCCTAAGCTGGAACGGGAAGTGCAGAGCACAGAGATCTTTCACCTGGAAGAGCCTTAGAAGAAGAAGGCATATGCTCGAGCGAAAATTTAATAAGTAATATCGCCCTCGAAATTGGAAGCTAGAATAACCGCTAATTTTATCCGGGCTTTCTTACTATCGTCATCATCTCCCAGAATGACACCATGCTTATAGAGATCGTAGGCACTACCTAAATAATCATAAGTCGTATAAACGGAACCTTCTTCTGAGGTTGTAGTAATGACAATTCTCACTCCTGCTTCAATTGATTTAACAATTTCAGCCATCATTCCGGGCGCTACTTGACCTCTCCCTACACCTTCTAATATTATGCCTTTCGCCTGACTCTCACGTGCAGCTTTAATAAAAGCTCCGTCCGCACCTGAATAAGTTTTAACGATGTCCACCCTTGGAATATCGGTAATAAGATCATACGTTTCTCTATTTATCGGTTTTTGATAGATATGAACTTCGTCGTTATCAATAATGCCTAAATAACCAAACCCAAAAGCATTAAACCCCTGGATATTCGAAGCATGTTCTTTCTTTACATATTTAGCTGGAAATATACGTTCATTAAAGACCACTACAGCCCCTGCTCCATGCAAATCCTGACTACACGCTGAATAAATGGCATGTCTCATGTTAATATAAGCATCGCTGCCCATCTCGCCTGGCGACCTCTGGGATCCAGTTATAACAACTGGTCGCTGATCATTAATGGTTAAGTCAAGAAAGTATGCACTTTCCTCCAAAGAGTCGGTGCCATGAGTCACTACAACGCCTGAAACCATATCATCTTCAAAATAAGCTTCAATTTTCTCTTTAAGCCATATAAGATCTTCAAAGCCTACGTGCATACTTGGTTTTTGAAATACAGAATCGATTACTACATCAATATCCGTTGGGAGCTTCAGCATTTCAGCCAGCTCCTCACCAGTTAAAGCACCAGAAGATAATTTACCAGACTGCTTATTAGGTACACTAGCTATGGTACCCCCCGTGGTAAGTAAAACTACTTTACTCAAAATAAAGCCCCCTCTAAACAATGCGGAATGATAATTTATACAAAAAATCTCCCAAACCTTCTTTGAAGCGGGAGATAGCTAAACGGATGGCTTATTTCTTACTGCCAATGGCACGAGCGATTTTTCCGCCATGATGCCGACCATTTTCAATAAATATCTCATTATTATTGTATCCAGCTGCAATTACGCCAGCGATATAAATACCAGGAACATTGGTTTCCATACTATCTTCATTATAATCAGGGCGCCCGGTCTCTCTATCAAACTCAACGCCCATCTTAGTCAAAAAGTTATGGTCGGGGCGATAGCCTGTCATAGCGAAAACAAAATCGTTCGCAATACGTTTCTCCTGCCCTCGGCATTCGTAAATGACCTCGGTCTCAGTAATTTCTTTAATATGCGCACAAAAATCCATACTTACGGCACCTTTTCTTACCAGAGCTTCGAATTGAGGTAAGATCCATGGCTTAATACTTTTTGAATATTCTTCACCGCGATATAAAACCGTAACATTAGCTCCGGACTTTTCCAATTCCAGAGTGGCATCGGCTGCTGAATTTTTTCCACCGATTACTACGACATCTTTATTATAGTAGGGATGGGCTTCCTTGAAGTAATGCATAACCTTCGTAAGCTCTTCTCCCTTTATACCTAAATGATTCGGCTGGTCGTAGTAACCGGTCGCAATGACCAGATCCTCCGCTTTATATTCCGCCTGTTCACCTGTCCGCTTTTCAGTCTTAACTATAAATCCTGATTGCTCCTGTGCCACGTGCGTTACTTTTTCGAAAGCATTTATACGTAACTCTTCCCTGCCAGCTACTGCACGGTAATAGGCGAGAGCCTCGTTTCGCACGGGTTTCTGACGTTCTGTAATAAATGGAATGTTTCCAATCTCCAGCTTTTCACTCGAACTGAAAAACGTTTGATGAGTTGGGTAATGAAAAATAGAATTAACAATATTCCCTTTTTCTATAATTAATGGTTCAATGCCCATTTTCTTTAACTCTATGGCTGCACTCATACCACAGGGGCCACCGCCAATTATGATGACTTTTTCTTCCTGATGCACGTTACTCACTCCTTTTTCCAGAAGTATCTGGAACTTACGTTCGATTTAATAAACAAAAGTAAATCTCCTACCATATAAATGATAGGAGATAATTGTGGTCAAATCAACCTATATCCATCCTCTAAAGCGAGAAGCTTCTGCCATCTTTCTTACACCAACCATGTAAGCAGCTAAACGCATATCTACACGTCGGGTCTCTGCGGTTTTGTAAACGTTATCAAACCCTTTAACGATCACTTTATGGAGTTTCTCTTCTACTTCTTCTTCTGTCCAATAGTATCCTTGATTATTCTGGACCCATTCGAAATAAGAAACCGTTACTCCTCCCGAAGACGCTAAAACATCGGGTACAAGCAAAATTCCTCTTTCAGATAATATTCGAGTGGCATCTAAAGTGGTCGGACCGTTTGCCGCTTCTACCACGATACTTGCTTTTATATTGTGAGCATTTTCTTCGCGGATTTGATTTTCGATAGCAGCAGGAACTAATATGTCACAGTCCAACTCCAACAGTTCTTCATTGGATATTGTATTTTTGAAAAGATTTGTGACCGTGCCAAAACTATCTCGGCGGTCAAGTAAGTAATCGATATCCAGACCATCAGGATCATGCAATCCTCCATAGGCATCGGAAATCCCAATAACCTTAGCTCCACGATCGTGCATAAATTTAGCTAAAAAGCTTCCGGCGTTACCAAAGCCTTGAACCACCACTCTGGCACCTTCTACATTTATGCCTTTCTTTTTGGCTGCCTCTTCAATACAGATAGTTACACCTTTAGCCGTGGCTGTTTCCCTGCCATGTGATCCGCCTAAGACAAGTGGTTTACCAGTGATAAAACCAGGGTTATTAAATTCATCTATACGGCTGTATTCATCCATCATCCATGCCATGATCTGAGAATTTGTAAATACATCAGGTGCTGGAATATCCTTTGTAGGACCTACAATTTGACTGATAGCCCTGACATAACCGCGGCTCACGCCTTCAAGTTCCCGGAAAGACATCTCACGAGGGTCACAAACGATTCCGCCTTTTCCTCCACCATAAGGTAAATCTACAATTCCAGCTTTTAAACTCATCCAGATGGATAAAGCCTTGACTTCTTTTTCTGTGACGTTCGGGTGAAAACGCACCCCGCCTTTGGTAGGACCAACCGCGTCATTATGCTGGGAACGATAGCCTGTGAATATTTTAATATGATCATTATCCATCCGTACAGGAATCCTTACCGTCATCATCCGCACCGGTTCTTTCATGAGTTCGTAAACTTCGTTAGGATAACCTAATTTATCAAGTGCTTTTTTAACCACCGTCTGTGTGGATTTTAAAACATCGAGTTTATCATTGTTTTCGTTTGCAGCATCTGTCGGCTTATCCGCTACCATCCATTTACCTCCTAATATCCGTGCATTCGCTTTCAGGGTATTCTTTCAGTCAATAGTATACACTTTCACCTCTATTATGGAAAGCGTGTTTTGGCATTCTAGTGTCTTTAACCTGAAAAAATGTAAACGATTACACTCTCTATTATTTATCAAGTTGGGATAGTTCTACGAATTTTTCTATAAGATCGTCGTAGCTCCAGCCTATTTCCTTGGCGGAATCAGGGAATAAACTAGTTGGAGTCATCCCCGGAAGTGTATTCACTTCCAGAATCACCGGCTCCCCTTTTTCATTAATTATGAAATCTACACGAGAATAAACTTCACATCCTAATAACTGATGAGCTTTCACCGCTTCTTGTTTTAGTCGATCGGTAAGATTATCCGGCAGTTTGGCAGGAACAATATGTTCACTTCCACCTGGTTTATATTTTGAGTCAAAATCATAATAATCATTCTTAGGAATGATTTCAATAACCGGAAGCGGCGTTTCTTTTCCTTTTTGACCTATGACCGGGACCGTCACTTCTCTTCCCTGAACATAATCCTCTACCAGAATAGTAGAATCAGAGTGAGCAGCTGTTTGGACGGCTTTTTCAATCTGACCTTCATTCTTCACAATGGTTAGTCCCAATGTGGATCCTTCCTGGTTCGGCTTAATCACGAATGGCGTAGGAAAATGCTTCTTGATATCTTCCACTATGTCACTCATATTAAATAAGCCCGTAACATCAAACGTTTTGCTGTTTGCAGTTTGAAGTCCATTTAATGAGAAGATTTGTTTTGATTTTGCTTTATCCATAGCTAGAGCTGAGGATAATACACCTGACCCAACATAAGGAAGGTTAAGCATATCAAGCAAGCCTTGAATTTTACCATCTTCACCAAAGCGTCCATGAAGTCCCAAGAAAACAAGATCCACTTTCAATTCCAGTATATCTTTAATTTTTTCGGGTGAAAAATCGATAGCGATCACATCATGACCTTTGTTTTTTAACGCTTTTATTATTCCCTTACCTGTAGATAAAGAAACTTCCCGTTCTCCAGAAGTCCCTCCATACAATACTGCAATCTTCATTATGGACACTCCATTTCTTACCATCTTAAAATTTCAAACATCCTTATCTATAGTAACATGTTCTATAATGAGCTTCTATTAAAAATAAAAAGAACGAAGCTTATAAAGCATCGTCCACTCAAAACGGATTAAGAAAAATAATTTTTAATTGTCCCGCATGCATTTTCTTTCATAATTTGCTTTCCATACTCAGCCAATCTATACGAGGTAGCTGAGGAGGCAGAGGCAAATTCAGATAGTAAAGCAATAACTTGATCGATATCCAGATGAATGATGTCTTCATCCATAAGGAGCATATAGTAGAAATCATTGTAATAATATACATTTCCACCCGTAACACCCAGCTTGTGTAAGTGAATACCGGCCTGGATGACATGTTCAAAATCTTCGAATGAAAACATCATTTCTTTACTTTCATCCAGTGTAACTTTCATTTCCATGTAATCTTCTTCATCTTCCATATCAGTTGGCTCAGTTTTGGTAACAACAATTAACATGCCTTGTGCCTGTAATAGATAAACTTGCACAAGTAACACACCTGTTAACTCGACCCCGAGCTCAATTCCCGCATCATACATCATATCGCTGAAAATTCTATGGACTCTTGGAAGGTCACTCCACAATTCTTCTTTTGATAATCCTCTATCCAACAAATCATCAAAGGTTAGAAAAATTTTAAATTTCTCATTTGTCATTCTTTCCACTCGCACATGATCGCCCCCTGTCACAATGTGTGTTATCTATATAGTATGATGACTGATGCGATTATGGCACCTTTTTTCGAATTATATCTAAAGTGTCATTACAGGGGCAACCTTTTTACTGCAACCTTCATTTTCATTGCTGCTAATGCTTGGTCAGCCAGGCCTCCCAATCTTTTTTAGTGTTTCCTACAAGGAATGGCTCCATTCGTTTTTTATCAAGTTCCGATAACCGGTCATAAGCGAGGCCGCCCAGTCCTATTTTCAATTCAGGAAACTGCTTCTGTAAAGATTCGGCCAGACTCACCGTAATGGGAATATTTTTCTTTAGCGTGCATGACATAAACATGTAGGAGGGTTCTATTTCGTCAATTACAATATCAATGTCGCCCCCGGCAATGCTCTGTCCGAGGTAAATAACGTCATATCCTTTACGTTTCATATATAGTGCAAATATCAACAGTCCAAGTTCATGACGCTCATTAGGTCCACATACAAGAAGGGCCTTAGGAAGCATAGCGTCAGAAGGAATGGAGAGAAGCATCATCCCCATTCTGGAACGGAGGAAATGGCTTGCAAAGTGTTCATGTGCACTAGTAATCCGGTTTTCTTCCCAAAGGTCTCCAATTTTCACTAAGAGAGGACCTATAATATCAATGGCTACTGTTTCCGGGGTAAACAAGCTAAAGGCATGATCCAGTTTCTGCTGTGCTTCATTCTCTTCAAATGACAGCAGCGCATTCAGAAGATCATCTCCCAGGACCTCTAATTGGTTACTGCTTTCCGTATGACTGGAAGCTTCCACTGCATTTTCATTGCTCTCAAGAAGGGATACAGCCTGGGAAATAGTAAATCCTTTATCCACTTTTTCCATTAACCACTTTAATATTTTAATATGCTCGTCTGAATATAAACGATGTCCGGCTTCGTTTCGGGACGGTCGAACAATTTGGTACCGTCGCTCCCATGCTCGAAGAGTGCCAGGCTGAATTCCTACCATTTGAGATACAGCCTTTATATTGTATTTTGCTTGCTTTGTCCCCATTTGCCTTCCTCCAACTCTTTCCTTTTCCTATAATTATATATGAATAGTTAATCACGTGTAAAATTTGTATATTCTTTATATAATATTTGAATAACCCTGTCAGGAAGATTTAATGATAATAGAATGCAGTTCTGCTCTAGTTCCCAGACGCAGGGGGAGCAGTGAGGTTCCATACCCTTCACTTATAAGAAGAGGCGGCTTTTCAGATTCAAACCATCCTCCTCTTGTGTAAGGGCCTAATCCAAATAACCGGATTTGACCGCCATGGGTGTGTCCGCTAAGTACTAGATCAAACTGTTTCTGATCCTGCTGATTCATTTTGTGATAAACGTAAGGGTCGTGAACACATAATATTTGATAATTAATGTGATCGTTTATATAGGCAGACTGACGCCTGGGCTTCATAAAATAAGGATCAATTCCACTTAACAGAAACCCGTCCTCCGATTGAAAGGGCACTTCATTATCCGAATTTGAAAGAACATGAATATGATGATTACCCAGTACATCCAGAAGATTAACTCCTTCCAGTTCATGATCATTATTTCCGGGAATAAAATAGACAGGGGCTTTCCACTGCTTTAATTTCCCTAGATTGTTCTTCAATCTAGTTAGAGGCGTTCGCTTATCCACTAGATCTCCTCCAATGATCACAACATCCACATTATTCAGTTTGTTAAGGGTTTTTTGATTTATTTCGCGGTTATGAACATCAGAAATAAAGACAATGTGAAGTTCTTGAGCGAAAGGAAAAGCAGAATCTTCGATTACATGTTTATCCAAGTAGTCTTGTTCTGCCCTAAAGTACATTCCTGCAAGAAATAACAATCCAAAGCTTGCTACTATTAAGACCCCAGCTAACACTTGCCCCACTCTCCCAAAGATAGAATAAAATTAATCGTATCATAAAAGTATTTCACAAAAAAACTGCTATGAACAAGTCATAGCAGTTAGTCATTACACTTCTTTTACACTTAAAATCCGAAACCCTGTCTTCTCCAGCTTATTTGTAAATTGTTCTATATTATCCTTTCTTTCAATTTTTAGAACGATCCTACGTGCAAGCTTATCCGTTTCATCAAAAGTAGCCAGGGATATGACATTTTCATGATAGCTTTTAATAATGTCTCCCAGTCTCTCAATTCGGCCACTTGACTCTTCAGAAGTAAAAGCAATTCGAATACCTTTCTTTTTACTTCCAAATGCGCTTTCAAACTGCTCAATCACATCAAAACGTGTGACAAGCCCCTGAAAATTCCGTTCTTTATCTACAACAGCCAGTAAAGGAAAACCTTTAAACGCCGGCAGTGTGCGTTCAAATACTTCTTCATCGTGGATATAGAAGTCCTCATTTTCAGCAATATCGCCTGCGGTCGTTTCGTTTAAAAAGGTTTCTTTGCTTTGATCCGCATTAAAATAAGCCCGATAAATAATCTCCTTTGAAACCATTCCTAAGAACTTTCGATCATCAAGTACAGGCATTGCCTGAAGATCATACTCATTCAATAAATCTAAAATGCCGCTTAAGCGATCATCTGTCTTCGCAGTGTATGATCGATGTGCAGGCTTCATAATACTCTTCACAAACATACGCTCACCTCTTCATATTCTATTATGCATCGAATCCTTCTTTAAATCATTTCTCCAGAGACCTGGCTTATTCCTCCTTTTATTCGCATAGGACATGCCGAATAATCATAAATTTTGATAATGAGTACAGGAAGGGGATATATATGTTTACTTTGATTAAGTGTTATCAACCGTATCACGGTCCATTTGATCCATGTCCTCCTCGGCAGAGAGCTTGCTATCAAACTCCTCCCAATCTATATGTTGGTTTTCAACAGCCGAACCTTCCACAATTCTCTTTGCGGGATGCACTTTATAAAGGAACTCTTTGGCCTTGCTTCTACGACCCTTATCCAACTCCACTAGGGAAAGGGGAACATTCATGACCAATCCACCAAAAGCTCCAACCGAAAGATACGAATTAATGGAGAAAATTCAAATCGTAGACTTTGCGCTTGTGGAGCTAACTCTTTACTTAGATACGCATCCAAATGACTTCCAAGCTATTCAGCAATTTAATGAGCTGGCGGTCCAAAGTAGGGATTTGAAAGCAAATTATGAAAAGCACTTCGGCCCGTTGCGCCAGTATGGGGCCAGTTTTTCAGGTTACCCCTGGAATTGGAAAGACAGCCCCTGGCCCTGGCAACTGTAAAGAATAAAAAAAGGAGGGATTCAATGTGGTACTATGAAAAGAAATTACAATATCCAGTTAAAGTAACGGAATGTAACCCAAGACTTGCTAAATACTTGATTGAGCAGTACGGAGGTGCTGATGGGGAGTTATCTGCTGCACTCCGTTATTTAAATCAGCGTTACAGCATCCCTGATAAGGTTATTGGATTATTGACTGATATAGGAACAGAAGAATTTGCCCATCTGGAAATGATCGCTACCATGATTTATAAATTAACCAAAGATGCTACACCTGAACAAATGAAAGAAGCTGGTTTAGGCGCCCATTATGCAAACCATGACCATGCCCTTTACTACAATAACGCTGCGGGAAGTCCGTGGACAGCTACTTATATACAGGCTAAAGGTGACCCGATTGCAGATCTTTACGAAGACATCGCGGCCGAAGAAAAAGCAAGGGCTACTTACCAGTGGATTATCAATATGTCAGATGATCCGTGTTTAAATGACAGTCTTAAATTCTTAAGACAAAGAGAGGTTGTTCACTCTCAACGTTTTCGTGAAGCAGTTGAGATCCTTAAATTCGAGAAAGATCGAAAGCAATTTTTTTAATATCATACAAAATAATTCCCCGTCCATAGTAGGCGGGGAATTATTTTGTATTTGACCTATACTTCTAGAAAATCAGCAACAGGATAATGAAAATAAATATGAAAACAATGATGTAACGAACCCAAAGAGGATTGTCACTCCACCTGGTCATAAAAGTATTAGATTTCTCTTCACTTCGCTGCGGTGGCAAATCCAAAGTGTTCATATTTTCACTCGTTAATTTCTTCTCGTTCACATTATTCACACCTTCACTATGATGGGATTGAGTCACTTGATTCCCCCCTGTTCCCTAGACGTATCCACATGGCAAGTACCACATCTATAATAAAATGAGCCGTAATTGTGACCGTAAGACTGCCTGTTAATTCAAACATATATCCAATAAAAAAGCTGACAAACAATACAGAGATTAAGAGAACAATTTTTGACAAATAACGAAAATGTAAAAGAGCAAATAATAAACTGGCTACCCAATATCCATATTCCGTATGTAAGACACCTCTAAATAACATTTCTTCGCTTATAGCCACTAATAATGTAACTCCAATGATACCTGGGATCGATCGATTTTTAAATACTTTGTTATTAATCCCGCCATCATCATAGTATTGTTTTGGAAGCCTGTTCATCAAAATAAAATCGATCATGAGAACAATTAGTCCTGGCAATACCCCAAACCATATCCAATCATTAAACGTTACTTCGAATATGGATTTCCATTCTGACCAAAAGGAATCAAATAAAAAAAAGCTGCCTAGAATAGAGAGGATTAAAAGTAAAAGCTGGGTTAGGATCAGTTGAAGCGTCACTTCCTGATCCGTCATCATTTTAATAACCTCTGCCTGTTTTTTTCGTTTCATACCTCGCCCCCTGTCTAAAGATAATAGCTAACCGTTCTTTCCAAGTATCAACATCTGCTTGGAACTCGCTCTTCTCAAAGCTTAACGTATCCATTGTAAATCCACATGAATCACAGCAAGGTACTGAGGGTTCTCGAATATCAGCTTGAAAGGATTCGTAGAGACTTTTTCTTCTGCAAGAAGTATGATGGATCCATTGAAGCATTTCAGTAAGTTTTGCCTGCTTGTACTTCCACCTTTTGTTTATTAGATCCTCCAGCTTTCGCTCAACAAAAGTTTCTTTAGGGTCTTTTAGGATAGTTCTCTCTTTCAAGACACCGTGTTCTTCTAACTGAAAACGTAAAAAATTCCATTGCGACTCCGATAATTCCAGAAGTTCAGCGAATTCGTCATTCGAAGGAATTAAAGTGTTGTTCTTCCATAACATCTGCATATATCTTAACACGTTTTGAACATGGTCCATTTGTGGCAATTCACTCTCTATTAACATCTGAGGAAGATAATGATCCTTTGGTCCGTAAAGTACTAGGCTAGCACAAGGGTTCCCGTCTCTTCCGGCTCTTCCTACCTCCTGGATAAATGATTCGAGCTGGGATGGGGGGTGAAAATGAATGACCAGTCGTATATTAGATTTATCCACCCCCATACCAAAGGCGCTTGTGCAGCAAATTACATCGAGCTGATCATTCATAAATTGCTGCTGTACCAACATCCTATCCATTTGCTCCATTCCTCCGTGATAAAAAGCTACCCTTTGCTTCAGCTTAGCCTGGAGCAGATAGGCTGCTTTTTCAGTCCATTGTCTACTGGAAAAATAGACCATTGTAGGAACCGCCTGATCAGATAGCAGCTGAATCATCCGATCTATTTTATGATCAGGAGTTGCGTAATGCTCGACCGCGAAACTGACATTCTGCTTGTCCATTGGATAAATATGCTTTTCCATAAGAGGACGCTTCAATTTATCCATAATGTCTGTTTGGACTTCTGGAGTTGCTGTAGCACTTAATGCTAATACTGTTGGTTCGCCAAGTTTAGAAATGGTTTGATGCAATTTTAAATAATCCGTTCTAAATTCATGGCCCCATTGTGATATGCAGTGAGCTTCATCAATGACAAATAAACTGATACTAAGCTTTACAAGATGCTGCATTACCCAGTCATTTTGGAGAAATTCTGGGGACATATATATTAAATCGTATTGATCCAGATGTTCCAGCATTTTTCTCCGCTCCGCACGATCCATAAAACTATTCAGTGCGACGACTGACTTATAGCCAGATGCTTTCAGCTGCTTCACTTGATCAATCATTAAAGAAATAAGAGGAGACACTACAATCGTGGTTCCTGATTGAATCTTTGCGGGCAGCTGATAGCAAAGAGATTTACCAGTTCCTGTAGGTAAAATACCAAGAACATCCTGACCAGATAAAATCGACTCGATAATCGGCTGTTGCCCTTCACGAAACTGTGAAAATCCGAAGTGCTTTTCTAATTGAAAAGATAAATTATACATCTGCATAAGATTGTCCTTTCGCTGTTAACTTCTTACCTTTAGCCAGAGCCAATCTGATTTGGAAGTAATCAAATTCACCGTTCAAAGTTTGATGAATTTGTTTTAAACGCAGCGTATTCATGTTATTAGCTGCTGCTATGATTCTTTGCTGATCTTTGGCACTGAGAAAACGTTCGATTGAAAAATCCGGGATAACTAGGGCTGCTTCAACGATATGGTCCTGAATTGTACTTTTTTTCAAGCGGCGCTTCGAAACAATCGCTTCCAATGTCCACCCTAGCTCTAAATAGTGGTACGTATGCTTAGCTGACTGAGTGATCATTGTCTCACCATCTAAACCACGAGTGCACGCAAATAGGAAGGGGTAGGAATCTGGTGAATTTCTAGCCTCGTGGAATAAATAATAAAGTACATGCTGAATACAAACGTAAGCATCTTCCGTTGTAATGTCATACTTACGCTTCATTTGTTCATAGGTAAGCCCTATCACTTCAGCCCCACTCAACCGAAAGGTGAACAGTTCTGACTCCAAATACGATCGATTGTTCAAAAGATCCAAGATTTCATTATACATTCCTTTGACTTCTTGATTCAGGTTATGGGAAAGAGAAGCATAATAACGTTTAACCCACCTTTGTGCTTTAGAGTCATCGATAACAGGGATAAACGTGTAGTTGCCTGCATGAATAGAAGTAATCGTCTGAATGACTAGTAAAAGTCTGTGTTCAAATTCTCTGATATTCCGGTGATTATTCATTCCGCTAAAAAATTCAAATGTAGGCCCCTGATAGTTATCAAGATAGCGAGCTCCATCAGATGTAATAATGGGTGAGAATCGATCTCCAAGATAAATCCACTGATTTTTTTCAATTTGCTTACATCTATCTTCAAATTCATCTCGAGCTAACCCTTCATAAATACCAAAATAACGCTCCAATTCGTAACCCTTTGCGTCCTGCAATGTCTGAGACGAACGTTTTCCAGTTAATAAATTATATATTCCTGATATTGTACGCTCTCCATTTAACTTTCTTACGCATGTCAAAATAATGACGTTAAACACACCAGCCTCCTCCTTCCAGATACTAGGGAATCTACCGTTCGTGTTGAAAACTCCAGACGGGAGTTTTACAATAACTATGTACCCTATTTATTCAGTTTCCTCTTCATGAGTGGACATACAAAGGAGGATCATCAGTCGTGGCTAAATATACGATGGTTGATCAAGAAACGTGTATCGCATGTGGTGCTTGTGGAGCTGCAGCACCTGACATATATGATTATGACGACGAAGGGATTGCTTACTCTGTACTTGATGATAACCAGGGTGTTTCGGAAGTGCCTGAAGTGTGGGAAGAAGACATGGAAGATGCCTTCGATGGCTGCCCTACAGATTCTATTAAGATTGCAGAATCCCCTTTTGAAGGAAATGCGCACAAGCACGAATAATAAAGTAGAACCTCTTCCGAATGTGAAGGGGTTCTTTTTTTAAGGGATCCTATCATTTATCCAGCTCTTCAAACCTTCTATAAGCTTCTCCCTCATCAAACGTAGAAAACCAGCGGTCAAATTGATCATCTATAATCCGGTAATGCTTGCTTATCATATTTTGCTGCAGTAAAAAACCTTCTTTTTCCTTGAGCGTTGTCCACCATACTTTCCCTCCCAGCGTTTTACCAACCGGACGTTCCACTTGGTGGTGAGCAATGGTTTCTGCAATTTCAAGGGGTGCATCTCCAAGAACGCCTTTTAAAACTTCACTATCTTGAAAAAGAGCGCACACGGCCACCACTGTGGTCCATCCAGCAATTGTGCGTCCTTTTTCAATTTGGACAAGGGTTTTTTTAGACAAGCCTAGCACTTCAGCCATTTTTGATTGCGTATAGCCATATTCCACACGGATTAATTTTATTTTTTCAGTCACTTGTATCCTTAATTGTTCTTTATCCAACCTGCACCGTCCCCTTTACTACGTCCCCCTAATTCTAACATGTCCCCTCCCTGCTTACCTATTAAAGTGATTAAAAACCCCGTATCCATAATACGGGGCGTTAGGTTATTCATTCATATCTATTGGATTTATAAAGGTGGGCACCGGGATAGGTTCGTTTAAGTTGTAGAATGAATTTATTTCATGGTTAATATTATCGAAGATCACTTCGTTAAAACCGAAGTTCTTAGCTGTAGCTAACACCGCATCAATCATCATCATTAATTGCTGATCGCTTGCCCATGACTCGTGTTCAACTGTCATGGTTAGAACAGATCCTTCCACTGCAACCGAAGAAAAGGTTACATGATTGGGTACAGCAGAATCTACGTTGTTAGAAGTATGCTTTTCCTTCATTCGATTTAACGCCTCCTGAATGGAGAGCTCTCTCTCAGCCTTTATAGGGACGAGAAATTGACGCTCGCTGCCCTGATCGCTGTAAATTTGATAATAATATCGATTTTGCTCAACCACAGGAAGAGTTTCTATTTTTCCAAGATTGCCAAGGACGACTGGTGATCCACTCTCTGTCTGAAGCTTAATGTTTTTCACCTCATAAGGGTACAATTTCCACCGGATACTCTCGGATATAATGGATGTGTAGGCACTGCCGCTTATGGAAAAATTATCCGGAAAAATGACCTCAGCCTGGTTTCTTTCTTCATCAATATTAAAGGTTAAATCCTTGATTAGATCTTCAGCCAATCCCCACTCTGCAGGATTAACGAGTGAAGAAATATTTTTATCTTCCTGATCACCAGGTTTTATTACTGTAAATGGTACGACTACCTCTCCATTTTTTCCGGGAAGAACGTAAGACTCTATGTCCGGAGAACGATCCTGGAGTGTAAAGGGTGATTCTGTTTCATTATTATCAGAGGAAGGAGTAGTATCTTCATTTCTACTGGAATCTTCAATTTCTGAAGGTTTTTGTTCAGTAGTTTCTGCCTGGTCCCGGCCACTTTCATTTGCAGACTCAGTGGAACTTTCTTCCTGATCAGCTGAGCCGCTATATTCATTGGTAGGTAGTGAACTCAATAAAACAGGGAGAACAATTGCAAGGATAAGCAGTACTGCAGCTGTAGCCATACTCGGAGTTATCCAGGGAGCGATTCTTCTTTTTCGTTTATTAAGCTTAGGCTCTATGGAGCGATAAAGATTTTCTTTGTTTTGCTTATCTTCAATCTTCGGAAATTCTCCTAACAATTCTTTTAATTCATCTTCGCTATAAGTTTTACGCTTCACGCTGTACCCCCCCTTCTACAGGCTTATCCATCATCTCTTTTAAGGCTTTCATTCCTCGATGCTGAGTCGTTTTCACTTTACTCTCGCTCCAATTTAATATTTTTGCTGTTTCTTGTATAGACAACCCTTGTATGAACCTGAAAATAATTACATTTCTTTGATCTATCGTACAATTATCCAGTGCTTTATAAACTTGCTTCATTTCATCATTTTGGATTGCGATTTCATCCGGCAAAGAAGCATAATCTTTAAGTTGCTCCCCTTTTTCATTCCAATCAAAAAAATCCATAATTCGATTCCGTTTGCGTTTTTGCTTCCTGAAGTGATCAATCGCTACATGTCTCGCTATAGATAGCAGCCAAGTTTTTTCAGTACTCCGCCCATCAAAAGACTGATAAGATTTAAGCACCTTTATATAAACTTCCTGGACAAGATCTTCAGCGAGATCGCGATCTTTGACCATGTAGATTAAATATTGAAACAAATCATGATGATAACTTTCGTAAAGTTCGTCAAAGAACGTTTTCACTAATGGTACCTCCCACTTATCTATTTAGTCGTTATATGTAAGAAAAAAGTTACATCACTATCTTAATATGAGGATTTAAAAAAAGATATAAAGGAAGGGCTATTAAAAGGGATTTATAAATAAATGGATCTCTTAGACGTTCCTGTTAATTTTCACCAATGGCTTATTAAGCTAAAGGGCCGTTTAGTTGAAAACTCAGTTTCGAGATATCGGATTAGTTTAAAGGTCCTGCGGGGGATGATTCGCTTTCCGCGGGCATGTGCTGAGCCTCCTCGAGCTAACGCTCTCCGGGGTCTCACCGATCATGTTCATCCCGCAGGAGTCTTCATCATCCCCCTCCGGACCTGGCCAAATCAGATGCTCGAAATCACATCAAACATACCTGCTTGATGTGGAAGTAAGACGTATGGTTTTACACCTGTTTTCAGGATATAACGATGTACGATAGCCTGTTATAAAAGCATTTAATGCAGATTAAGGAGAAGAACTTTCCTCTTCTGGAAAGGTCCGTTCACTAGATATCGTTGGGGTGGCGGAGGAAACGACGAGACTCCCGCGGGAGAAGGAGCTAGGTGAGACCCCACAAGGAGTGTTAACGACTGAGGAGGCTTGCCAGTTCCCCCGCAGGAAAGTGTTCAAATGTGGAATCACCCCGAAAGACACGACCAGCATAAGCCGACCATCAAAAGGATTGTGGTTTTTCAATCCGTTGATGAGCGACTTATGTCTCGAGTGTCTGGGTGATGGAACAAGACGTGTTGTTTCCGTAGCCGCCCTCATCTAATGTTTGCAACGGACCCGAGTTATCTCGAAACGGAGTCTTCCAGTATCGGGAGCTTTACATTAAAATTAATACGGAAGTTTAAAGAGCCAAATAGATAGAAAAAACACAGGCGTCAGGGGATCCCTGGCATCCTGTGTTTCTAAGAACGATAATTGGTTGTTCCAATATGTGGTGTTTTTTCAGTAAGTCCATTTCTCTTCTTGTAACGTTTAAACAATGTACCTAAAACGGGAGAAAGAACTAAGATGAAAATGATTGTTGAAATAGCATGATTTAGATCGTAAGGCAATCCCGCCAAATAATAAGCCCAGAAAGGCTGACCAATAGAACGCATCGTAAGCGAGATAACCAGCCCGAAAAATATACCTGAGAGAAATCCATATATGGAAAGGCCCCAGACGGGGAGACCTGATTTATATTTTCCAAGTAGACCTGCAACCAAACCTATAATTGACCATGCAACTACCTGCCATATAGTCCAGTAGCCCATCCCAAGAAGCATATTGGATACAATGGTTGTTAAGAATGCCATAACTAGACCTGCAGCGGGTCCCATCCAAAACCCTGTCAAAATGATAATGGCAGTTACCGGCTGTACATTAGGAACATGGCTTAGAGCAATTCTGCCCGCAACCGCTAATGAGGCAAGCATGGCAATTAAGGTGATTTTATAAATATTCATTTTCCATCATTCCCATGAATGGTAATCAAATACAATCTCATCGCCTTGTTTTAATTCATAGTCGTTGGCTCCCACTTGGGCTTCCTCTCCATTAATTGTGTACATCCACGCCATTTTCTTATCTTGATTTGCTGATATTCCTTCAATACTATTTATCATTCCATCACTTTGTTCTACTTCAAAATTATCTTCCAAGACTTTCATCAAGATAGCGCCTTCCTCCACGGAAAGTTCTTTATCAGCTAAGGTTTTCTCTCCATTATTTTTGGAGATCTCTATTTGGACACTGACTTCCTGTTTTTCCTCTTCTTGAACGGCATTGGCTTGTTCCTCTTTCTGTGTGCCACACCCACTTAAGATACCTGCCGTTAATAAAACCGCCAACATTAAAGCATAAAGTTTGTTCATCTTGCTTCCATCCTCTCATTTTTTAGTACTGGCTTTTTCGAAAGGACGAATGGACAACCTAACACTATGTATCCATCAAAAAAAGCCTGCCTTCGTTAAAGGCAAGCTTAAGACAAACAGATGGTTTAGTTAAAATATTTACATAGAACCGATCGGTTGTCTCAAACGCTCAATCCCCGAAGCTTTGAAACACTGGGATCAGGCAGGTCTACTGACTTGTGCGTCATCCTACTAAGGATCCTTCCCGTGCATTTGCACAGTGGAATTTCCTTTTCGTATTCACATACAGTTGCGAGGACAGTCCCGGCCTTTAACCGAGTTCCCGTTTTAAGCCCTTTCAGGCACCTGAATCCACTCAATATGAAGTTATTTATCCATTACTAGATTAACTCACTTTTCGACATTTAGCAACTAGTTATCTGTAAAATCTATCCTCTTTGGGATTCTGAAAGAAAAAGTAGTCCCCTCTTCCACCTTACTGTGCACACTGATTATTCCATTATGGGCTTCCACAATATTTTTAGCAATAGCCAGTCCTAGACCCGTTCCTTTTTTATGCTTAGATGTTTCTCTTTTTCTTGATTTGTCTGCTTTATAAAAACGTTCGAATACAAATGGAAGATCCTCTTCAGAAATTCCCTGACCAGAATCATGTACAGATGCCATCCATTCATGTTCTCCATCCTCAATAATTACGTTTACGGATCCATGCTCACTTGTATGTCGAATGGCATTATCAATGAGATTAGTAAATACTTGTTCAATCCGATCAGCATCAAAATAAAGCCATTCTAGATTTGGATCTACATTTATTGTTAAGGCAACCTGTCGTTCCTTGGAAAGTCCTTGAAACTTCCGTTCAATCTTGTCCATATAAGAAGTCATTTCTACGGATTCTACATATAAATTTATATGACCCGCTTCCATTCGAGCTAAATCCAATAACTCATTGACCAGTCGGCCTATTCGCAATGATTCATCGTGGATGATCTGGGCTAATTCATTTTTATCTTCTTTACTCTCCGCAACATCATCTACTATTGCTTCACTGTACCCTTGAAGCATTGAGATAGGAGTTCGTAGTTCATGAGAAACATTGGCAATAAAATCTTTGCGAAGTTTATCCAGTCTGCGCTCGTCTGTCATATCTCTTAAGACCGCAACTGCACCTCTAATAGTGTCTTTATCGTATAATGGAGTCATAATAATGACCCAGGAGCGGCCTTGCAAGGATACTTCAGTCATCGCTTCCTGTTCTTTAGATATCACTTCATCAAAAAGTTCATAAAGAGGAGCAGGCAAATTAATTGGACTCAATGTAGCTTCTTCATCATTCTCAAACTTATCAGCTTCCAAATATTGCTGGGCTGGAGGGTTGGAAATCAGAACTTCTCCCTCACGATTGATGGTAATAACTCCATCTGCCATCGAGCGCAATATGCCCGAAAGCTGTTCTTTCTCCTGATTTAGGGCATTAATATGAAATTTAAGCTGACGTCCCATGCGATTGAAAGCCATAGCAAGCTCTCCTATTTCATCATGAGTTAAAATAGGGATCTTTGTGTTAAATTCCCCTTTAGCAAGCTCAAGGGCACCTTCACGCATCTTGATTAAGGGGGATGTGATACGGGTAGATAAGAAAAAAGCAAAGATCGTAGTCAAAATAATAGCAATCCCTGCTCCAAGGAAAATAATTTTGGTGGTCTGTTCAGAAGTTTCCTCAATCGTATCCAGAGATTGATAAACAAAAACAGCACCATTTCTTTCTGTTAAAGGAGTTCCTACTACCATAACCTCTGTATCGAACTCCTTTATTTCTGTAACCTTTTTCACATCACGCCCTTCACTTATGACTTTGGATAAATCGTTATCGGAAGAGATCCAATTGTAAGTCATTTTGGGAAGCGCCTGTGATTCGCTATCACTAATAATCACTTCATTAGGTCCATAAGTGATCAATGCCCGGCTCGCAGGATTCTTAACAAGTGCCGTAGTAGAAAGAAGCAGATCTCTATCTTCATACCTATCAACTACCTCTGTAATTTTAGAAGCAGTCTGAAGTAATTGACTCTCTGCTTGCTGGATATGATAATTCTGAAAAAATTCTAATAGTAAGACCGTTAGAATAAACAGGACAAAGCATACAAGAAATAATATAGTAAACCACAGTTTACCTACCACACTGCGCCAGAACATTATTCTCCACTTACCTCGAACTTATAGCCAATCCCCCATACTGTAACGATCATACCTGCCGCATTAGCGGAAACTTTACTTAGCTTCTCTCTTAATCTCTTCACATGAGTATCCACGGTTCTGAGGTCACCAAAAAATTCATATTGCCAAACTTCTTTGAGAAGCTGTTCTCTGTGAAAAACTTTATCAGGGGACTGCGCCATGTAATTAAGGAGCTCATATTCCTTAGGAGTTAATGCTACTTCTTTTCCTTCGGCTGTTACACGGTGCGCATCATTATCGATGGTCATGTGCGGAAATACCAGGACATTTCTTGCAGAAGTATCCGTTTCCAAAAATTTAGTAGAGGAAGACCGGCGAAGCAGAGCTTTCACCCTTAAAACCACTTCTCTCGGGCTAAATGGCTTAACAATATAATCATCAGTACCCACTTCAAAGCCTTGCACACGATTTGCTTCTTCCCCTTTGGCGGTAAGCATAATGACTGGAGTTGCTTTCTTTTCCCGCAGCTCTTTACAAACTTCTATACCGTCCATTCCCGGGAGCATTAAGTCGAGCAGAATGACATCGTAATCCACATCGATTGCTTTTTTTAAAGCTTCGTCTCCATCTTCTGCTTCGTCAATAATATAATTTTCTCTTTCTAAGTACATGCGGATCAAACGTCGAATACGATCTTCATCATCCACTACTAATATTCTGGCTTCTTGTTCCATAAGTCTAACCACCCTTAATTAATACTAATTATTTCATTTCATAAATAAAAATGGCAGGGGGGTAAAAACCCTTCCTGCCTTTAAGAATAAATCATGCATAGGAGTGAAGTCCAGAAATCACCAAATTTACCGCAATTAAGTTAAACATGATAATTCCAAAACCACCAACGGCAAGCCACGCAGATCTCATCCCCTGCCAGCCTCTTGAAAGCCGCAGGTGTAAATAAGCTGCATAGAAAAAGAAGGTGATCAATGCCCACACTTCTTTAGGATCCCAGCCCCAGAAGCGATCCCATGCTTGCTGGGCCCAGATCATGGCAAAAATAAGAGCACCTAAAGTAAAAACAGGAAAACCGATGGCAACGGCGCGGTAAGAAACCTCATCGACCAATTCTGGATTTACTTTCTTCCTAAGCATAGGCTGTAGGAAAGCCCCAACTCTTTTTCTCATCAGGAGTCTTGCTGCTCCATATATTACAAGACCGCCAAGTAAGGCTAAAATAAAGGTATTTAACTTAACAGCAGCATCCTCACCACGCATCCACTGTGGTGCCTCAACAAGTGGCTGCATAGCTTCCTCGGTAATTAACTCTCCACCTGAGGGTCCGATAACGGCAGGCATCTGATAAGTAATTTCCGCCTGCTGACCTTCAATTGGCGCTTGAAAAACCGATTGATAATTCAATGCACTAAAGGTAGACGATAGAACGATGAAAGCTACAACTGCAGCTATTGTATAAATGACGAACTCGAGCCACGATGTGTGCTTGCTGGTTTTGGACTGATCGATCTGGGAGATTAAGTAAATCAGTCCTGCTACAAAGCTGACGGATAATATACCCTGGCCCAATGAAGCAGTCGTGACGTGAATATAGAGCCAGTGTGATTGCAAAGATGGTACTAATGGAGAAATCTCAGTCGGAAACATGCTGGCAAAAGCTATGATTAACAAAGCTATAGGCAATGCAAAAAGACCAAGCAGATCCACTCTGTAAATAAAATACAGTACAATAAATGCAAACACCAGCATCATTCCAAAGAACGTGGTGTATTCAAATAAATTACTAACTGGTGCATGGTGACTTGCAATCCACCTTGTTATGAAGTAACCCACTTGAGTTATAAAACCCAGTATTGTAATAGATATTCCTATATTCCCCGCAGTTCTACTTTTCGTTCTCTTTTTATCCCGGATCGTTGCCCCAAAGAAAAACGTTGCGATCAAATAAAGGAAAAAAGCAGCATATAGTAAGTTTCCACTAATTGCACTTAAATCTCCCATTTTTATCCTCCTCAAACACTAATAAATTCTATTCTTTCATTTCATACTGATCCTGGGGCTCCTGAATATGAGTTCCAGAAATCACTTTATTTATCTCCTGCCTAAGAGCATACCAGTTCTTGTTCGTGTGCCCGGCAATCCATACTCCATTTTCCTTAGGCTGAAGCCAAATTCTCCGGTGGTTCCAATACATTCCCTGGATAACACCTATCATAAAAATGGCACCACCCAAAGCAATAAGTGGAAGCGTGTGATCCTTCTTAACAGTGAGTCCTGTTACGTCACGGACATCGAAATTGACAAGTCCAATTTTATAATTGTTTTCTCCACTTGCATCCACATTGGCTCCAATTCCTAGAAAGCTAGTTTCTGCTTCATCGGAATCAGGAGGGTAAAGTGTAAATACAAAAGCAGGATTTTTTGGAAATTTGGATACAGATACGGGCGCGCCATCCTGCATTTCATATTCAGGGAAATAATCATCTATCTCCACACGATAGCCGCTATCGAGAGTATATTCATTTTTAGGATCAGTCAAATCAACCGTAAACTCTCCATAGTTTGTATCTTCATTTCCTTTATCATGAATCTTAAATGTCATTTCTTTAAACTCATTCAACTGATAACTTGCTTGATAAAGAGCAAAATCATCAAATTTAATCGGATGGTTCATTTTAGCTTGAGTATCTTTAAGTTCTGTTAATTCTGGTTCCTTTCCAGGGACGATCTCATCAGTCCGTTCATAAATAACTGCGTTAGTCTGAAAGGTTTTGGGAATTGGTCCGCCTTGATTTTGAATCGCTTCTTTAAATCTAGCATCTGTTTGATCGTTTTCATCGTAGGTTTCCAAGATAAAGTCTTTGTTCTTTATATAATACTTACCTTCTGTTCCTGGAATCATGGAAGTTTCACCTTCACGTACCCATATAAAATCATCAATGTAAAATGCCGGGACAAACCGGAGCAATGACCCTATTAAAAATATAATGAGACCTATATGGTTTACATAGGGCCCCCAGCGGGCAAAGCGATTTTTTTCAGCAAGAATGTGACCATCCTGCTCGTAAATTTTAAATCGACGCTTTTTTAAATTCTTTTTGTAAAGCTCCAAGTCTATCTGATTGGACTCTGTCACACCAAAAATACGCTGTTTCTTCATGAACATTTCATGGCGCCTTGGCTTTTGTTTTTTCAATGTCTTATAAAGAGGGAAAAACCGGTCGATACTGGCAATGACAATTGAAACACCAATCATGGCAAGTAACAACATATACCACCATGAGCTAAATAAATTATGAAAACCAAGCTGGTAATAGATCTGGCCCAGTAGACCATATTGATCTCTATAGTGTAAAGCTGGATCTACGTTAGGAGGTATGTACATTTCCTGTGGAAGAATGGTACCCACCGCTGAAGCAATTAACGTAAGAACAATCAGCCACACACCAACCTTCACAGAAGAAAAGAAATTCCAAATTTTGTCCACAATGGTGCGGTTATATGTTTGAGACCGCCGGGCACTGCCATCATACCTCATGTTTAAAAGCTTTTTATCTTCGTTCCCATTGATATGCTGGTTCCCTTCAATCGGCTTCCCGCACGCTTCACATAGAACCGTCCCTTCCGGGTTCACATGACCGCACTCACATGTAATTTCATTCATATTAAAACCTCACAATATCAAGTAAACTCTACTCCTCAGGTACAATCTTCTGTAAATGGCCTTCCAATTTACTTAGCGTAAGTGGGCCAATTACTTTCTCTACAATTTCACCTTCGGAGTTGATGAATAAAGTCGCAGGGAGATTGCTCACGTTGTATAAATCCATAACCTGTCCGTTTTTATCTTGTAAAACCGGAAAGCTTAAACCGTATTGGTCTATAAAATTCTGTACGACTATTTCAGTGGAATCGAGGTTAACTGCCAGGATTTCTACCCCTTTTTCTTTAAACTCAGGATACAATTCTTCCATATACGGCATTTCATCTTTACAGGGTCCGCAGTACGTGGCCCAGAAATTAACCATAACTCCTTTTCCTTTTAAATCATTTAAGGATATACTTTCCCCGTTACTTCCAAATTTCTTCAGTTGAAAGTTAGGAGCTTGTTCTCCTTGAGCTATCACGGACTTTTCTTCTTTTGCGTTGGAAATAAGAGCAAATATAACCAACCCAGCCATTACGGCAAGAATTACGGTACGAAAAACGAGCCTTTTACGCTTTTTCTTTAGTGTTTGTTCTTTCATATCATTCACTCCCAACTCATTATAACATTGATTGGAAACGGAAAATTTGAACGTTATTCAACATTTTTTTCTGCAAGCTGTCGAAGCTGCTTAACTTCGTGAGGTTTTAATGGACGTGAGTCTCCAGCGTTCATCCCATGTAAATCAAGCGTACCGTATCGTTCACGCTTAAGCTTATCGACAGGATAACCAAGAGCTTCGAACATCCGGCGTACTTGACGGTTTTTTCCTTCATGAAGGATGACCTGGATGATCGCACTGTTCTTCTTCGGATCAGAAGAATTAATCTTGGCGTGAACAGCTTTTAAGTACTCTCCATCAACATTTATTCCTTTTTTCAATTGCTGAAGCTGCTCTCGTGATGGAATTCCTTTGGTTTTTGCAATATACACTTTATCTACTTCGTGCTTTGGATGCATAAGAAGGTTGGCGAATTCGCCATCGTTCGTTAAAAGGAGTAAGCCAGAGGTATCGTAATCAAGTCTTCCAATTGGAAAAATCCGCTCATCCACTTCCGGCAGATAATCGGTGACAACTTTACGGCCTTTATCATCGCTTACACTTGAAATCACACCACGGGGTTTGTAGAGCAAATAATAAACCGGAGCCTCTTTCACAATTGGTACTCCTTCTACCTCAACATCATCATTCGAACTCACTTTTGTTCCAAGTTCCTTAACTACTTCACCATTCACTTTAACCTTTCCATCTATAATCATTTTTTCTGCTTTTCTACGAGAAGCTACACCTGCATGGGCGATTACTTTCTGCAGTCTTTCCATTTCCGCCATCTCTGGTCACCAGCCTTTTCACTCTTTAATCTATACACAACAGGAAGCCACGCTGATGTATTCCAGCGCGGCTTGTCAGCTCCTTAACATTATACACATTATAGCTACATTTGCACAAAAAGTCATCCTATCAACTAAATAGGATGACTACAACTACTATAGAAGCTATTATACCAACCAGATCGGCCAATAGTCCAACCTTTAAAGCATCTCCCATTTTTTTTATTCCCACAGCCCCAAAATATATAGTAATGATATACAATGTCGTATCAGTACTCCCCTGCATGACCGAGGCCAGCTGTCCGATAAATGAATCCGGTCCGTATGTTCGGATGAGCTCGGTTGTCATGCTTAAGGCTGCCGTACCCGATATGGGGCGTATAAAAGCAAGAGGAAGAATCTCTTCAGGAAATCCTACCGCTCTTGTTACAGGTTCAAAAAGTTGTAAAATAGCTCCCATAGCTCCGGAAGCTTGAAAAATAGCAATTGACACCATCATGCCTAATAAAAAGGGAAGTAATGATATAGCAATTTGCATACCTTCTTTACTGCCTTCTACAAACACCTCGTAAGCAGGAACTTTTTTCAGAGTTGCTGTAATGAGTACAATTAAAATAATCCCTGGGATTAACCATATGCTGATCATGTTCTCATCAACCTTTTTCTTCGATAATAAAAATATCGATCAATTAAAAGAGCAGCACATGTTGAAATTATGGTGGCCAGAATAGTTGCACCTACAATGCTGGTAGGGTCTTCTGAGCCGTATTTCATACGAATAGCAATAACGGTGGTTGGAATTAAAGTAAGGGAGGATGTATTGATAGCTAGTAACGTTATCATAGACCTGCTGGCTTCCTGAGAGTCTGACAATCTCTTAAGTTCATTCATTGCTTTTAAGCCCATGGGAGTGGCTGCGTTTCCCAGGCCGAAAATATTAGCTGTCATATTTGAAAGAATGTAACCAAGAGCTGGATCGTTTTCCGGAATATCTGGAAAGACTTTTCTTACAAAGGGTTTGAATAACTTAGCCAATCCTCTGAGCAATCCTGCCTCTTCCGCGATTTTCATAAGTCCCAGCCAAAAAATAAGTACTCCAGCAAGGCTCAGCGCGATCATTACAGCTTCGTCCAGGGTAGAAAAAATCGCTTTGTTCACAGCCTCCATCGTTCCGTTAAAGGCTGCATAAACAATTCCTATAATAGCTAGCAGGGCCCAGATTAAGTTGACCACGGCACCACCCCCGTAATCCTGCCAAGAAAACTTTTCATTCCGGATATAAGGGATTTCTTAGGTCGTTCATGCCATACAGATGCCTGGACAAGTGGAGTCTCTCCCACCATAAATTGACGCATACCTGCTAGATTGTCCTGTTCTACTCCATTATATCTATAGAAAGTTGCTCTTACCTCTTCTTTTTCAGTTGCAGTAAGTGGGAAGTAAATGTCACGAGGCAAGTAGTAGCTTTGGCCATTGGTTTCAACTGTACCCTCAGATTGGAGTTTGACCGACTCAAAGTTTTCAAACCCCCATTCAAACATACGCTGATGATCATTCCAATCGTCTGGGGCATTTAAGGTAACAGCAATTAATTCCATGCCATCTTTCTCGGCACTGCTCACCAGAGTACGGCCTGCTTTCTTTGTAAATCCAGTTTTCCCTCCATTTGCAGGTGCGTAGTATTTAGTCAATAACTTATTTTTGTTCATCCAGGCATAGTCTCTGTTTTCAGACCGAAAAGATTCGCTTCCGGTAACTTTTCTAAATGTTTCATTTTTCATCGAGTAAGCCATTAATAAGGCAAGGTCATAAGCACTTGATACGTGCTCCACCCCGTCCAGGCCGTGCGGATTCTCAAAGTTACTGTTATTCATACCGAGCCAAAGAGCTTTCTCATTCATCATTTGTGTAAAACCTTCCACACTTCCCCCTACATGCTCGGCAATCGCCACCGCTGAGTCGTTCCCTGAACGCAGCATTAAACCATAGACTAAATCCTTAAGAGGGATCTTCTCATTCTCAGTTAAATAAATTGAAGAACCCTCTGTATGTACCGCTCGACTGCTTACTTTTACTTTCTCCTCCATCTTCCCTGATTCAATTGCTATAATAGCAGTCATAATTTTAGTTGTACTAGCGATCAGGGACGCCTCATAAGCATCTTTTTCGTATAAGACGCGGCCTGACTCAGAATCCATCAATACCGCATGCTCAGCAGAAACGGATAGGTTTGGATTTGCCTGTACGGGATTACTTATAAGAAGTGATATAACCATTGCTAACCATAAAGAAGATAATATACACTTTTTCACCGGGGGACCTCCCTGTTTTCGTCATTTGATTTACCTTATGCTTCCCGGTACAAGCTTATGAGTACTAGCCACCTGCAACTAATAATCATGCTCCTAAGCTAATGGACTGAAGAAAGAAGTTTTTTTCTCTTATTTTTTGGCTCTTTTAAAGTTTAATGATTCTTCATAAGAACCTTATTACGCAATAGGTCGTTACTGTAAAACTCAGTTTCGAGACAATACGGTTCTGTTACAGGGGACGATGAAATTTTCATCTATATGTTTTAGGCAGGGATGAAAAAAAGGTGATTAAACCATGAATAACTATTTGGACTAATTTCCTTACGATAGTTGGATCCATACATATTTATTTTTACGAGCCTAAATCCATAAAAATACGGCTTCAACTCTAAAGATTTAGAGATGAAACCGCCTAGATATGCATGGTTATTTTAAACTATTTACTTAACAGCTTGAGATCGCTTAATATAGACCTTCTTCTTTTCTCATAAATTAAGATTCTACTCATCCGTTGCAGTAAAATCACCAAAGAAAAGGTCCGCTTCTTCCTCTAAATTTTCTGTTTCTTTAAGTTCTGAAAGCGGCGGTAGCTCACTTAGAGAGGTAAGTCCGAAATATATTAAAAAATCCTTCGTCGTACCGAAGAGTACAGGTCGGCCTATAGCCTCTTTTCTTCCTTTTTCCTCAATTAACCCTCTGGTAACAAGAGTCTGCACTGCTCGATCACTTTTTACTCCTCTAAGATCATCAATTTCTATCCTAGTAATAGGCTGTTGATAAGCAACAATGGCAAGTGTTTCAAGAGCGGCCTGGGAGAGGCGAGTATTCCCTGGCGAATCTATCATCCGCTTATAATAAGAGGCATGTTCAGGTTTGGTGGTCAGATGCAGAACCCCATGGGAGTCCATGATGGTAATGCCTCTGTGCGCACTCTCGTAATCCTGTTTTAATTCTTCTAGTATATCATTTAATTCTTTTTGGCTTATTTCGAGAAGGGTACCTATTTTTTTGCGGGTTAAACCTTCATCACCGGAGGCGAACAGTACCCCTTCTAAGATGGCTTTGTATTCCTCTAACTCCATGGTGCATCCTCCATTTTAAATACAATTAACTCCTCAAAGTGCTGCTGCTGCACACAAATGATGTCGTTACTTTTCATTAATTCCAGGATAGCCATGAAGGTAACGACTATGTGCGGGCGAGATCGTTTTTTAAATAACTGATAAAATGAGGTTCCACCTTCTTGCAAATCAACTTGAGTCAAAATTTCTTCCATTCTCAATTGAATAGGGACTTCATCCCTTTTTATTTTGGTTTCTTGAACTTGCTCATTTGCATTGGTTCTGGAAAGCATTTTACTCATAGCATGAATCATATCATAGATAGACGCCTCCCCTGGCTTAATAGCAGGGGCCTCTCCTTGAACTTCTTCCTGGCGCATAGGCGGGCGGGTGTATATTCTATTTGCTTCTACTTCTTTTTCTTTTAACCCTTCAGCTGCCTGTTTATATTTACGGTATTCAATCAGCTTTCTCATAAGATCTTCGCGAGGATCTTCTTCTAAGCCTTCGTCATCCACTTCCTCTAGGGTTGGATTAGGCAGCAGCATCTGACTCTTTATGGCAAGCAGCGAAGCAGCCATCACTAAGTATTCACTGGCAAGATCTAACTCTAATTCTCTCATCGTATGAATATAATTCATATACTGATCGGTTATTTTAGAAACTGGGATATCATAGATATCGATTTCGTAGCGATTCACTAGATGCAAAAGAAGATCCAGCGGTCCTTCAAATCCATCTACTTTAACTTGATAGCTTTTAGTCATCGTATTCTTCCTTTGTTGTTATCAATTGACGATTATTATCGTATCAAAAAATGTTGAGTAAGTGAATTGTACACTACGGCTTGTGGTTCTGTTCATCGGTCGTTTACAATAATTATTGAAGTGAAAAGATTGCGGAGGTATCCAGTATGTACCCTGAGAAGTATATAGAGTTTTTAGCTCATTTTCATGGGACGAGAGATTATTTTGAATGCCATGAAGTGCTTGAAGAACATTGGAAATTAGTTGAACCTAAGAACCGCCTCTCTGTTTGGGTTTTACTCATACAAATTGCCGTTTGTCTATACCATTACCGAAGGGGTAATCTTCGAGGAGCACTTACCCTTATAAATAGATGCTTAGAAAAGCTTGAACCTAACTTTTATCATATCGAAAATGTAGGTATCTCTTTTTCTTTATTATCCAATAAATTAGAAGAAATGAAAACACAAATCGAGAAAGGTTATTCTTACAAGAGTATTAACCTTCCTATTAAGGATGAAAAGTTAAGGGAAGAGGTTCAAATCTTATGCACAAAATGGAATGTAGCTTATGGAAGCCCGAGTAATTTACAAAATAACTATTTAATTCATAAACATAAATTAAGAAAAAATAAAAGTGACCACAAATAAAGGAGATGTCTTTGGACATCTCCTTTCCTATACTTGTGAAGAAGGTCTTTGTGTTTCACACTTTACCACAAACGACTCCGTAGTTTCATCTGCACAAATTTCGTACTGACCGCCGAAATTCTCTTGAATTCGTTGGATCATTTGTTTGCCAATACCTGAGTTTCTGTGGGATGGGTTTACAGATACATGCTGAATTACCACTTTCCGACCTTCCACTCGAATTCCAATGGTCCCAAGAATATCTTCTTCTTTCCATAAGAATAAATTCCAATTTTCATTCGTCTCATATTCTTTTATGATTCCTTGAAGCATTTTCAGATCTGATACCCCAGGCATAAAGGACAAGAGACCCATTGCAATCTTTTCAAATGATTTTTTATATCGAATTAACATAGTTACCCCTCAATTATGAAAATAACTTTTCTTAATCTATTTTTTAGAACGGCGACGCTAATCCTATAAAGCCGCAAGAGCTACTGCACAATTCCAAACCAGTAGTAGATGCCCCAGGCAAATCCTAGTACAAGCAGAAAAATAAACAATGTCCAATTCTTCTTTCTCATTCAGCTTCCCCCGGAATGTTTGGTTTCACATACAAAATATAGAATAACAAATTCACTTGAAGATGCAACCCTTTGTAACAACCCTCTAAGACTTGACCGACCTAAAGTATTGAAAGAAACGGTAGCCATCTGATTTTACACCTTTGATATAAAAGGGAAAGCTATTTGTTATGGCAAGATATCCGTTAAACATGCAGAAATAAAAGAATCCTTCTGGTTGCTCTGTCACTGGGCGCAGAAAAAGAAGAGAAGCCACCATTCCATTTAACAGAGGCCCCCCATACTTATCCAGGCTTTCTCTTTAAACGAAAAAGATGGAGTCTTCTCGTTGATTGAGCGGCCGCCGTTAAAGAAAAATATACGTACATATACTTGCAGTTTTCCAACACGGAATTTGTATATCAGCCTGCCTGCTCCTATAATAATATAGGATTTTTCAGCACGAAAAATCATTGCGAGCAGTACATGACCCATCTCATGTATAAATAGACCAAGTGGAGCTATTAAGAAGAGCAAGAGAAAAACATCGACAACCATGAATGTCTTCCTTTATTCGATTACTTGTCTTCGACTCTAACCTTGTGCATTACATCACCAGGACGAACACGATCTACTGTATCGACACCTTCAATCACCTGTCCAAATACTGTATGACGTCCATCTAAGTGCGGTTGTGGAGAGTGGCAGACAAAGAATTGGCTTCCCCCTGTATCTTTACCGGCATGGGCCATAGATAAAGTACCCCGTTTATGTTTATGCGGATTACCTTCTGTCTCACATTTTATAGTATATCCAGGGCCTCCCGTTCCATTTCCATTAGGATCTCCGCCTTGTATAACGAAATCGGGGATGACACGGTGAAAGGTCAATCCATCGTAAAATTCACTATTCGCAAGTTTTTCAAAGTTTTCTACCGTTCCAGGTGCTGCCTCATCATATAATTCTATTAGCATTTTTTCTCCATTTTCAAATTCAATTGTTGCTTGTTTCATATCTTTCTACCCCTCTCTGTGCAAATAAGATAAATCTAACCTTGTCATTTCCTGATAACTTTCTCTTCGGACAACCAACTGATGGTTGCCATTCTCAACAAAAACAACAGCTGGCTTTTGAAAGCGATTGTAATTGTTTGCCATAGAATAACCATACGCTCCCGTACTAAAAACTGCAAGTAAATCGTTATGTTCGACTTTTGGGAGTTCAGTCTCCCAGATTAGCATATCTCCCGATTCACAGCATTTTCCAGCAATAGCATATTCTTGATGACTTCGTTCCTTCATTTTGTTAGCTAAAACAGCTTCGTACTTCGCTTGATAAAGTGCTGGACGGATATTGTCTGTCATTCCTCCATCCACTGACACGTAAGTTCTGATTCCTGGCACCTCTTTAATAGACCCAACTGTATATAAAGTAATTCCAGCTTCCCCTACGATTGCCCTGCCTGGTTCAATCCAAATTTCAGGAATAGGATAACTGTAGTAGGTAGAAAGATCTGTCACTTCCTTTATTAAGGAGTGTGCATATTGGTCCAGGTCTAACGGTTGATCTTCTTTCGTATATTGAATACCAAATCCTCCCCCTAAATTTAAGACGGATGCTTGGTAGTCATACTTTTCAGACCAATCATTAAGAGCTGAAAAGAGTTTACGCGCAGCCATTTCAAAACCACTCGTTTCAAATATTTGCGAACCAATGTGGCAGTGCAGCCCCTTCATGTTTATTCGACTTGCATCCCTAACTTTTTGAAAGGCTTCTTCTGCTTGACCACTGGACATATCAAACCCAAATTTTGAATCCTCCTGACCAGTCAGGATGTAATCATGTGTATGTGCTTCTATTCCTGGAGTTACACGGAGCAGAACGTCCATTTCCTTTTGCTGTTCTTGCAGAATAGCATGAAGCAGTTCAATTTCATAGAAGTTATCAACCACGATACAGCCTATATTATTCTCAACCGCCATTTCCAGTTCCTGAATACTTTTATTATTTCCATGCATGTGAATCTTTTCAGCAGGAAAACCAGACTCAAGGGCCGTATGAAGTTCTCCTTCTGATACCACATCAAGACTTAACCCTTCTTGATGAGCTACTTCTAGCATAGCAATTGATGAAAACGCCTTACTCGCATAAGCTACCTGTGCAGGTATATCATAATCCTTAAAGGTGTTTACAAACGCCCTGGCATTTGCTCGCATTTTACCTACGTCATATACATATAAGGGAGTTCCATACTGATCGGCTAAATCTTTGGCCGAAATGCCGCCAATCAGAAGCGCTCCTTGCTGGTCTGTTTCATAATTCATAAAAAACACCGCCTTTTGTAGCTCTTAAAAAGAAAATGCTCCTTCATAAAAGGAACATCTCTCGAGTTGATTTATTTTAATTTATCACATTGATAAAGAACCGGCAATATAATTACGACCTTTGTCTCTGATTATTCTGAGGATGAACAATGCTCGGTCTTACTTTCAATGAAGGCATAGACATCCGTAAAACAATCTGAAGTGCTGCTTTAGCGTTAAATGGAAGAAACGGCCAAAGGTAAGGAGTGTTTAGAGATTTCGTATGAGCAAGTATTATTATATACAGGGTCATACCAATCATAAATCCTTTTATGCCAAACATAGCGACAAATATGACAAGCAGGACGCGTGACATCTTATTCGCGACAGAAAGCTCGTAGCTGGGTGTAGCGTATGAGCCTATAGCACTGACAGCGACATATAATATTACTTCGGGTACAAACATCCCGACATCAATAGCAATTTGTCCTATTAATACGGCAGCAATTAAACCCATTGCCGTAGATAGTGGCGTAGGCGTATGGATGGCTGCAATTCTGAGCATCTCAAGTCCTAAATCCGCTAATAAAATTTGTATGATCACTGGTATCGTACTTTCTTCATTAGGTCCAATAAATGATAGCTGCTCGGGTAATAAGTCCGGCTGCATAACAAATAGCATCCAGAGAGGCAGCAAAAATACAGAAGCAAATATCCCAAAAAAACGGACCCACCTTACGAAAGTCCCAACAGCCGGTGATTGGCGGAATTCTTCGGCGTGCTGGACATGATGAAAATAAGTAGTTGGAGTAATAATCATACTCGGGGATGTATCCACCATAATCACGACATGCCCTTCAAATAAGTGCGCGGCTGTAACGTCTGGTCTTTCCGAGTATCTTACGAGCGGAAAAGGGTTCCGCCCTTGATGAACAAGAAATTCTTCCAGTGTTTTGTCAGCCATGGATAGCCCATCAATCTTAATATTTTTTATTTCCTTCTTAATGAGCTTCACAAGTCCCGGGTCTGCTACATCTTGAATATACGACAAACAGATATCTGTTTTCGAACGTTCTCCAACTTGCATGATTTCATGCCTCAAACGCTCATCACGAATTCGCCTTCTAGTTAGAGCGGTATTTTCAATAATATTCTCTGTATAACCATCCCTGGATCCGCGAATAACTTTCTCTGTGTCGGGTTCCTCTGGTGTTCGTCCGGGATACGATCGAACATCTACGATGAAAGCTTCTGTTTCCCCTTGTACGAAAATTACAACTAATCCTGATAATAATTGAGTGATACATTTCTCAATTGAAGAAACCACTTCAACCTGCTGGTGAGGAATCTCATCTTTGATCTGCTGAAAAACCGAACGCTTATCGCTTTCACTTTCAAATTCATTCATTTCGAATAGCTGTCTCATCAGTTCCACGATAATAGGCGTTTCACATAATCCGGTAACGTAGTAAAGATTAACTTCATGATTTAGCAGGTGCAACGTACGAAAACCTATATCAAATGATTGACCGACACCCACCCGTTCATTCATTACTTTACGATTTTGTTCTAGTTTCATCACAATTGGGGTCTTGCACGGCTCACTCAAAGATGTCACCTCCCTAATCAATTTCTATCCTTTCGGTTTAAAAAAGACAGCTACGATAAAACCGAATAATATGGCTGATGCGATACCTGCTGATGTTAACTCAAAAATACCAATAGCTATGCCTATAATGCCATGTTCATCCGCTTGTTCCATAGCCCCATGTAAAAGCGAATGACCGAAGCTTGTAATTGGGACCGTTGCACCTGCTCCTGCAAATTCAATCAAATTATCATATAAGTCAAATGCATCGAGCACCGCACCGGCTACTACGAAAGATGACATGACGTGGGCAGGAGTTAATTTCGCGAAGTCAAGTAACAGCTGCCCAATCACACAGATTCCTCCACCTACCACAAAAGCCCATAGAAAATTCATTGAGAGGTTTCTCCTTTCGTTAAAACTACAGCATGAGCGATACCAGGAATGGATTCTTTCTGCTGTATCATCATAGGACTCATTAAAGCTCCAGTGGCGACGATTAATATACGCTGGTAAGTACCCAGCTTTAAATCATCGAGTAACTTCCCATAGGTAACGACGGCCGAACAGGCACATCCGCTTCCCCCGCTGAAAACGGGCTGGTCACTATGGTAAACCATTAAACCGCAATCCTTATGAACAGGTGTAATATCATATCCATCCTGCTTCATTAAATCACGTAGAATTGGTGTTCCTATTGAAGATAAATCCCCAGTAGCAATCACATCATAATCTTCCGGTACTCTTCCCATATCCTCCAGGTGGGTTTTAATTGTATCCCAGGCAGCGGGAGCCATAGCCGATCCCATATCAAATGGATCTTTAATTTTGTAATCCATGACTTTTCCAATAGTAGCTGCTTCAATTTTCACTGGAGAGGGCGCCGTCGATACTAACGCTGCGCCACTTCCTGTTACCGTAAAGGTTGCCGTCTTAGGTTTTTGTCCTCCATATTCAGTTGGGTATCTAAACTGCCTTTCTGCCGTGGCATTATGTGAGCTTACTGCCACCAATGCCTGTTTCGAGTAGCCAGATTCTACTAAAGCTGCAGCTGTAGCTAAGGTTTCCATGCTGGTAGAACAGGCACCGAACATACCAATCAAAGGGATTCCTAATTGTCTGGCAACATAGTTGCCCGTAACGTTCTGGTTCAATAAATCACCTGCTAAAAATAAATCAACACTTGATTCGTCTACTCCTGCTTTTTGAAGACAGGAATGGACAGCATCTATCATCAAACGACGTTCCGCCAGCTCCCAGTTGTCTTCTCCGCAGTGAAGATCATCATGAACACGATCAAAAGTGCTGCTGAGTGGCCCCTGTCCTTCTAGAGGTCCTACTGCGGTACCTGAAGCTTGTATATAAACTGGATTAGTAAAAGACCATGATTGCACGCCCGTTTTTCCCATAGTATATTCCTCCTAAAAAATAAGCGACCAAAGATAACGTAAAATACCCAGCACATAAGCAGCTACTACTCCAAACACAATGACAGACCCCGCCAGTTTAAATAAGTTTGTGGCTACACCTAGAACCAGCCCCTCACTCTTATGCTCAAGTGCTGCAGATGTAATTGAATTAGCAAATCCGGTCACTGGAACGGCCGAGCCCGCACCTGCAAACTGTCCCAGTTTATCGTAAACTCCGAAGCCTGTGGCCAATGCAGACAAAAGAATTAACGTAGCTACAGTCGGGTTGCCTGCATCCTTTTCAGAGTAGTCAAACCAATGAACGTACATTTCTGTAATCAATTCTCCAAGCACACATATTAGTCCCCCTACAATGAAGGCCTTAATTACATTAAGTACATAAGGAGGTTTAGGTTGATAAGTTTTACTCGCCTTCTCATAATTCTGTTCGTTCAGTTTTTGTTTGTCCAAAGCATATACCTCCTCTATTTTATAAGTGGTTATCGAACAAAGATCAGCCACTGAAAAAGTGATCCGGCAATTTTACCTAGAACGAGAGCCATAAGAAGAGTAAATAAAAAACCATCTACACCGACTCTTTTAAATAAAAGTGGAAATACATTCAATACTTCTGTTAATGCAGCTGCCAACATTCCAATAAAGATTCCGTGAAAAAGCCCCCAGATCACAAGACCAATGATAGATACTTGTATGGGACCATCGCCAAACGATAAGTATATTCCAAAGAATACTCCCAGAATAACCGCTGCCTCATACAAGCGCAGCTTAGACTCTGAGTGGCTAAGCTGCATTAATCGAGGTACAATCCCTAATACAGTTAAAAAAGCAACGAAACCGGTCCCCACAGCTATACCTGAGGCAAGTCCGATAAGTGCTTCAATGATCTGCATCCTGTTTTTCCACCTTATTTTCTTTTACAGCTACGTACCGATCTAAATCTTGCTGATAATTGAATATTTCCACTTCCATAGGACTTGGTTCTTCGTTAAAACGTTTTTGAAACCAATGATTAAAGAACAGGATCATCCCTATTCCAAGCCCCAGAGAATAAGGAACTTGAATCCATAAAGGGTGTTCTTTCTCTTCTCCCGTGAGCATGAAATGGAGTTTTTGCTGTACAGATTCCATGCTTACGTCATAATGAAAGTTCATAATGGCCATGGCGGCACCGATAAAAAGAAGCAGCCAAATTCCTGAAATCAGTAAAAGAGAAGGTTGCTTTTTATGCTTTTCAATGTGAACGACACATTGGGTTGGACCGAGCAGTTCTACTTCCACTTGGGGAAACTTAGAAAGAACTTGTTCAATAATCATAAAGCCATCAATAACTACTATGTTTTGGTCATCAGCTTTCACTTTGTGAACAACCATATTTGGTAACACAGTTTCGTAACGTCTGGATCCAGTGATACGAGCTATATCTCCTAATCGTATCGTCGATAAATGGTCTGTATTAATCGATTGTTTGATACGGATATAAACAGGAGTCGTCATAATTTCGCCTCCCTGTCTGTGACTTACGCTTATTATGTGTGCGATTGGAAAAAAACATACAATTACATACAACAAAAAAACTGCGCTCTTATTGAACGCAGTTTAACTCGTATCATTCATCGTCTGTTTCATATCAGCCAGTATTTTTTTCTCAAGCCTTGAAACCTGCACCTGTGAAATACCTAAACGTTCGGCTACTTCCGTCTGGGTTTGATCTTTATAGTAACGCAAGTAGATTATCAGCCGTTCCCTTTTTTCAAGCCTGCTTAATACATCCTGAAGGGTAATTTGCTCAAACCAGTTATCTTCCTCTTCTGCAATTTGGTCGACTAGTGTGATAGGGTCTCCTTCATTTTCATAAACCGTTTCATATATAGATTGTGGAGATCGTCCAACTTCCTCCGCCTGGACGATTTCCTCTCTCGTCATTCCCAGAGCTTCAGCCAATTCATTCACTGTAGGGGATCGTCCATAAACCTTCATTAATTCTTCTTTTTTTCCTCTGACTTTATGGTTCAATTCTTTTAAACTTCGACTGACCTTAACGGTGCCGTCATCTCGGATAAACCGTTGAATTTCTCCAATAATCATAGGAACAGCATACGTGGAAAAACGAACATCATAACTAAGGTCAAATTTATCAATTGATTTGAGCAAGCCGATACAGCCAATTTGATAAAGGTCGTCTTGATCATATCCCCTGCGTAAGTAACGCTGCACGACCGACCATACCAATCGAGTGTTTTTTTCGACTAAAAAGTCGCGTGCATCCTGGTCTCCGGCTTGACTTCTTCGAATTAGTTCTTTGACATTATGGTCAGATAAGCGTTCTTTTGTAGTATCACTCATAGTAGCATCCGCCTCAATTGCATAAAGCTCTAGTTGAGGTGAGCTGCTTCATCATACGGATTGTTGTCCCACTATCTGGTTCAGAAGTGACATCCACCTTATCCATAAAATTTTCCATAATTGTAAATCCCATACCGGAACGTTCCCATTCAGGTTTTGAAGTGAAGAGAGGCTCTTTAGCTTCTTCAATGTCCCTGATTCCTTTTCCTTCATCTTTTATAATAATTTCAATTTGTTCGCCATCAATTGCACATGAAATCATAACTTTCTGATGCGGATTCTCCTCATATCCATGGATAATTGCATTTGTGACAGCTTCAGAAACAACCGTCTTAATATCCGTAAGCTCCTCCATTGTAGGATTCATCTGACTGATAAATGCCGCTACCGCCACGCGCGCAAGTGATTCATTTTCACTTACACTCAAGAATTCGAGTGTCATCTCATTTCGCATGAAGCCACCCCCAATAGTTCAAGAGCATAGGATTCGCTATCAACCAGCCTCATAATCTTAAACATCCCGGATAAATCAAATAACCGCCTGACTTCTGGAGATATAGAACAAATAATCATTTCATTCCCTGAAGCTTGAACCTCTTTATATCGTCCAAGCATAACCCCAAGGCCGGAACTATCCATGAAGTTAAGTTTTCCTAAATTAACAACTACATGGTCTACATCGTTCTGCTGCAGCTGGCCCCGCCAGGATTCGCGAAGCTTACTTGTCTCATGGTGATCAAGTTCTCCCTCCAAGCGAACTACCAAAACATTTTCTTTAGTTACAAATTCTACGCGAAGACTCAATTGGTTTCCTCCTCTAACTTATAAGAGTCTTTAAGTCTTTCGTAAAATCTGCTGCTTATTCCTGCTTAAAAACAATACTAGTGGCAAAAAGCTAAAACCTCTGAAAGCTCGTCAAATTCCTCCAGGAACGCTCCCATAAGTTGATAAAGCTTGCCTTCTCTACTTTCTCCTTTGTTTCCAGACGAACTTTGGCTACTTCTTTTCCATCTTTCTCAACGATGACCCATCCCATATGGTCTCCTCTGGAAAGTGGGAGTTCCTTTTGTTCCACCAGTTTTATTTTAGTGTCATAAGCCTGTTCTTTCTCGGACTTTTTCTTGAGAATAACAACATCTTTTTCAGGAGAAAGTTTAATATTCTCAGGTTGTCCTCTAGTGAGCTTCATGGTTTTTAACGTATCTTTCTTATCGTACAACTTGACTCCTTCATACTGCCCAAAGCCATAATCAAGGAGGCTTGTGATATCTGAATTACGATCTTTAGGTGTCTCCGCCCCCATTACGACCGCAATCATGTGCATGTCATCCCGTTTAGCTGAAGCTGTTAGACAATATTTTGCTTCAGAAGTGTAACCCGTCTTTAAACCATCCATACCTGGATAGGATTTTATTAACTTATTTGTAGTGACCAGCCAGAATTCGTTATCTTTGCCTTTACGTAAATAATCATCATAGATACTTGTATATTGAGTGACTTCATCGTGTAGTAAGAGTTCGCGAGCCATTACAGCCATATCATGGGCTGTACTATAATGTCCTTTTGCCGGGAGTCCGGTAGGGTTTTCGAAATGTGTGTTTTTAAGGCCTAAATCTTGTGCTTTTTTATTCATTTGATTAACAAACTCTTTCTCAGAACCTGCGATCCGCTCCGCCATAGCTACACTAGCATCGTTACCAGAAGCTACAGCTATTCCCTTTAACAAGTCCTGAACAGTCATCTCTTCACCAGCTTCTAGAAAAATTTGTGACCCTCCCATAGAAGCCGCATGTTCGCTGATTCTTACTTTTTCCTCCAGACTAATATTCTCTTTTTCCAATGCTTCCATTATAAGCAAAAGAGTCATTACCTTTGTCATACTGGCAGGAGGAAGTTCCTGATGGGCATCTTTTTCGTAGAGCATCATTCCACTATTTTTTTCTAACAATATGGCTGACTTAGCAGAATCCACCAGATCGGGCGCAGATTTTTCTTCTGCTTTTATGGATGCTGGCTGTAAAATACTTAAAGTTACCATTAAAATAAGGATGGAGCCGATGAGTTTTTGCATACAATTGACCTCCAATTTCTGTAAGTGCCCCTATTTTTCCCTTTATATGGTTTTCTATACAGAGTTATAGGAAAAGAAAAACAAGGCGCAGAAATAATATTCTACACCTTGTTTTTAATGTTTTATTCTTCTATTTGATTCCTGTTTCAGCCAATAATTGTTTGGAGGAATCCAGTTCTGATTTATGTGTACTGCCATTGATTAAATAAATAAAAAAGTTCTCCACTATAAAAGAATAGTGAAGAACTCTGTTTCAAAATATGGTGACTTAAAAATCTCAACAATTTTATTTAATCACTGTATAAATAAGCGTAGGTTTTTCTACTTTCTCATCGGCAATAGAATAAGCCTCTAATACTTTAGTAATGGATGCTTGAGGTTCTTCATCATCGCTATTCAGAACAACTAGAGATTCTCCTTCTTCCACCCAATCTCCTATTTTTTTGTTCAAGGTAATGCCGACGCCGTGATTAATCTCATCATCTTTGGTAGCGCGTCCAGCACCCAAGTACATAGCTGCAATTCCGATGGACTCTGCATCAATTGCAGCTATATAGCCGCTCTTCTCCGCTTTCACATCGATTTTGTGCTTGGCTGTAGGAAGGTCGTCTAAGTTATCGATCATCGATACATCACCATTTTGCGCTTCGACCAGATTCCGCAAACTTTGAAATGCCTTTCCATTTTCCAAATTCTTCGCCAAAGCCTCATAAGCTTCTTCATAAGAATTAAATACTTCTGCAAGAACGGTCATGTGAGAGGCAAGTTCTAAAGATAGCTCTCTTAAATCCTCTACATTTTTTCCTTGCAGAATCTCAGCAGCTTCTTTAATTTCGTTGGCATTTCCAACTTCAAACCCAAGCGGCTGATTCATATCGCTAATGACCGCAACCGTTTGACGTCCAAGGTTGTTACCGATATTGACCATTTCTTGAGCTAAATTTTTTGAATCTTCAAGGGTTTTCATAAAAGCACCAGAGCCCGTTTTAACATCTAACACTATGCCGTCTGCACCAGAAGCCAGTTTCTTACTCATAATGGACCCGGCTATGAGAGGAAGAGAATCGACAGTTCCAGTTACATCGCGCAATGCGTATAACTTCTTATCGGCAGGTGCCAGATTTCCAGTCTGTCCAGCTACTGCCAGCTTATGAGTATTCACATTATGGATGAACTGATCTTTTGTCATTTCAATTTCCAGACCCTTAATTGATTCCAGCTTATCCAATGTTCCACCCGTGTGACCCAGGCCTCGCCCTGACATTTTTGCGACTGGCACCCCAACAGAAGCAACTAATGGACCTACAATGAAGGTAACTTTATCGCCTACACCTCCTGTTGAGTGTTTATCCACTTTATGTCCTTTGATAGCAGAAAGATCAATTGTCTCACCGGAATCCACCATTGCTTGGGTCAATGTAGCTGTTTCTTCCTGAGTCATCCCTTGAAAATAAATAGCCATCGTTAATGCCGAAGCCTGATAATCAGGAATATCACCTTGGGTGTACCCATTTACAAAGAAGTAGATCTCCTCTTTCGTTAGTTCGCCGCCATCTCTTTTTTTAACAATAATATCGTACATTCTCATTTAACTCACCCTTTACTATTTATGTCTTCAGGCTGGTAATGACTTTAAAAGTTCCTTAACAAATCCAAGGAAATCCTCTCTCACTTGAGAGGTGGTTTCAATAACTTCATCGTGAGTCAGAGGCTGATCCAATATTCCAGCAGCCATATTGGAAATACAAGAGATCCCCAGAACACGAATTCCTGCGTGACTAGCTGTAATAACTTCAGGTACGGTAGACATTCCTACAGCGTCTCCACCTAATACACGTAGCATTCGAACCTCTGCACCTGTTTCATAAGCTGGGCCTGTATTGCCTACGTAAACACCTTCCTGCACACTTAGTTCAAGTCTTTCAGCACTTTGTCTGGCATGTTCGATCAAGTCACGATCATAGGCTTCTGACATATCCGGGAATCGTGGTCCCCTTTCATCATCATTCGGACCGATAAGAGGGCTATCCCCCATGTTGTTAATATGATCCGTAATAATCATCAGATTACCAGGGTTAAAGGATTCATTAATCCCTCCAGCCGCATTCGTTACAAACAAGGTATCAATGCCGAGTTCTTTCATTACCCGGACAGGGAACGTAACCTGCTGCATATTGTACCCCTCGTAATAATGGAAGCGGCCTTGCATAGCAATGACTTGTCTTCCTTCCAATTCCCCGATAACCAATTGTCCCTTATGCCCGGACACGGTTGATTCAGGGAAATGAGGAATATCTTTATAAAGGATTGTTGTGGGGTTTTGAATTTCATCAGCCAGCACCCCTAAACCCGAACCGAGAATTAATCCTACGGTTGGCTGAACATTTAATTGTTTCGTTATATATTCTGAAGCTTCTTCTACGTGTAAGTGATACATAATGGGCCTCCTATTTAATATCGTTTAAAAAACTGGTTCCATGCTCCGGCATTTTAATCGAGAAATTGTCAGATATTGTGGCACCAATATCTGCAAACGTCTGACGCTGCTCTAATTCCTTTCCATCTTTAATTCCATTATGATAAACAATTAGTGGGACAAGCTCTCTAGTATGATCCGTACCATGATGAACTGGGTCGTTGCCATGGTCTGCTGTAATGATCAAAAGATCATCTTCTTTTAGTAGGTCAAGTACTTCTGGAAGACGTTTATCATAAGCTTCAAGCGCTTTACCATATCCTTCTGGATCCCGGCGATGACCAAATTTCGCATCAAAATCGACAAGGTTTAAAAAGCTCATGCCTATAAAGTCTTGTTGCATCGATTGAACAAGTTTGTCCATTCCATCCATATTGTCATTCGTACGAATCGCTTCTGTTACACCTTCGCCGTCATAGATATCGGAGATTTTACCTAAAGCAATTACATCTAGATCTTCATCCTTCATTTCGTTCATAACTGTCCTTCCGAAAGGCTTTAAAGCATAATCATGCCGGTTGGAAGTACGTTCAAAAGACCCTGGTTCTCCAACAAATGGACGCGCAATTACTCGTCCAACCATATATTTCTCATCTAGTGTTAATTCGCGGCAAAGTTCACAGATCTCATATAGCTCTTCAGGCGGGACCACATCTTCATGAGCAGCAATTTGAAGCACAGAATCGGCAGAGGTGTAAATAATTAAATCCCCCGTATTCATGTGATGCTCTCCCAGTTCTTTAATGATTTCTGTGCCGGATGCCGGTTTGTTTCCTACAATGCCGCGCCCTGTTCTTTCTTTTATTTCACTCAGAAGTTCGTCCGGAAATCCATCTGGAAATGTACGGAAAGGCTGATCAATGTACAACCCCATAATTTCCCAATGACCCGTCATCGTATCCTTACCATTTGATGCTTCTCTCATGGTTGTATAATGAGCTTTAGGCTGTTTTGAAGGCTCGATCCCCTGAATTTCTCTAATATTACTCAACCCAAGCGATCCCATATTCGGCATATTAAGCCCATTCATACGTTCAGCTATGTGACCCAGGGTATGGGCTCCTTTATCATTAAATTGTTCAGCGTCCGGAGCCTCTCCAATTCCCACAGAATCCATAACTACTAAAAATACTCTTTTAAATGGTTTCATTAACGATCCCTCCTATTTTTTACTTTCCCATAACTTAGTTATTTTACGCTAATCTTTATAGATGTAGGATGTCAGACAACTAAAAACAAAAAAGTTTATGCTCGAGGATGATACGAGCGATAAACATCTTTTAATCGTGTTTTAGTAACGTGTGTATAAACTTGAGTGGTAGAAATATCAGCATGACCTAACATTTCCTGTACAGCACGCAAGTCCGCTCCATTTTCTAATAAATGTGTAGCAAATGAATGCCTCAGCGTGTGAGGAGTGAGCTCTTTTAGAATTCCAGCATCGCGGGCAACCGCTTTCAGTATTTTCCAAAAACCTTGGCGTGACAGTTTATTTCCGTGATGATTCACAAATAATTCTTCTGTCTTTTTATTTTTGACCAACGCCCCACGACCTTGTTCCAAATAAGTTTGCACAGCTTCCTTCGCCAAATCTCCTAGAGGAATAATTCTTTCCTTAGACCCTTTACCTAAACAGCGTACAAATCCCATCGTGAGATGGAGATCGCTTACTTTTAAAGAGACAAGTTCTGTGACGCGAAGCCCTGTGGCATAAAGCATTTCCAGCATCGCTTTATTTCTTAATGATAAAGGATCCTTCGTTTCCACATTAAGGAGTTTGTCCACCTCTTCAGATGAAAGTACTTTTGGCAGCTTTCGTTCTTTTTTTGGGGTTTCAATATGGAGACTTGGATCTTCATTTGTTACTTTTTCCCTGATTAAGAATTGATGATAAAGACGAATGGAAGACAGCAGTCTAGCCACTGTAGCAGAAGAACGCCCTTTATCATTCAAATCATGCAGGTACCTCATTATATGCGACCTTGTTACTTGATCCCAGTCTGATAGATTTAACTCCTGTTGTAAAAACTGCTGGTATTGCATTAGATCACGCTTATAAGATTGGATAGTATTCGATGATAGACCTCGCTCAACTGTTAAATAATGAAAAAAATCTTCTAACGCGTAATCCATGATCCATCTACTCTCCTAATTGGAAGAATATCGACAGTCGATCCGGCCAGGCCGGTTCCAACGGCTTGTACACCTTTACTGCCGCGCCACTCGGCGGATCATATCGATGCTGCCTTTCATACTCCTCATGTACAAGACGAAGTGCCATATAAAAAATGCAAGTACATAAAGTAAATACAATAAGAACCTTAACTAATTCCTGTATATTTTGACGTAAATGAACCATCCCGCTACCCCTTTTCTAGAGCCTTTATGTAAAAGGATATGCCCAGATGGACGTCAAATATACATGATTGTTCTACCTACGATAAACCTACACGATTTCCGTCAGTTTGTAAATAGATCGAGACGTATCCCGTCTGTAGAAAATAAACGTCTATCAAAATAAAAAAGCCACTATGTGATTTCATAGCGGCAGTTTATTAATTTTCTTCGTTTCCCTTTGATGCCGAGGCGGCTACGGCTTGTTTTTGGCAGACGCGGCAGATCCCATGAAATGTTAAACGATGATCTTTAACCTGAAATCCCCATTGTCCTTCTACAAGCTTTTCAACGTCCCCTAATAAATCTTCCTCGATTTCCTCTACCGATCCACACTCTATGCAAACTAAGTGGTGATGAAAGTGCTCCGCCCCTTCTTTTCGAAGGTCATAGCGGGAAACTCCATCTCCAAAGTTTATTTTATCGACAACTTTCAATTCGGATAACAATTCCAGCGTACGATATACGGTAGCCAAACCGATTTCGGGTGCTTTCTCTTTTACGAGGAGGTAGACATCTTCGGCACTTAAATGATCTTCTTCATTTTCTAAAAGCACTCGAACAGTAGCTTCCCTTTGAGGTGTTAACTTATAACTCTGGGAATGCAATTGTTTCTTAATTCTCTCAATACGATGCTCCATATCGTTCGTCCCTCCCTCGTAATCAATTTAATTATAAGCAGAGTCAGAACGAGTGTCAAATTAAAATTATTTTAATCTATGTTTTATAATCATTCTAAACTGAATATGATTATCACTATTAATTTAATGATAAATCCACTTCAACACGTAGTCAAGAATGGTATTTGAAAAAAATACTTCAATAGTAGAAGCTACGATCAGTATAAGCATTAATGCCCCAAAAAAAGCGCTGTAACGAACAAACCCTTTAAGGATGGGTTGGTGCACTCTTCTTATAAACAGCTGCTTACAAAGTGTCAAAGAGAAAATCAGGGCCAGCGATCCAGCTATTAAGTACACAGGTATGATAAGTAAATTCTGAGGAGCTATAGCTGCTGAGGAAATCAACAGACCATACCAGCCCATCTGATTTACTAAGAACCCTACTGAAAACCCTACAACAAGTCCTTTAATAAATAATAGAACGGTAATAATGGGCATGCCAATAACTGAGATACCTAATAAAAACAAAAGAAGCATATATTTTAAATGGTAAAGGATGCTGTCCTTCCAAAGAGTAGCTTTTGAGGTTCCATTCATGGAAATATTTTGTTCAAAGAATTGTTTTAAGTAAAAAAAGAGATCCTGCTTTTGAACGAAATTCATGCTGTTAACGATTACCGCTCCGAATATAATTCCCATAATGAATAAGACAAATATAAAAACGAAAATATTTACATGGCTTTGTATCTCTTTCCCTGCCACCCGCATACTATTCTGCATGGAATCTCCATCCTTTCTCATAACCGGTCTATGACCAATCTATGAAGAAAAAGATAAAAGTAGACCATCATACATTGTATTTAAGATCAACCTTTAGGTACTGCCTGTCTGGTCAGACATTGCATAGCAAATGTTCATAGATTTCACAAATGAGATGTAGCAGTAACTGACCTTTTAACCGTCCTCTTTTGACTCAGTCATGTCTCTAAGCTCAAGGGGTAAAAGATTTATTCTGAAACTCGAAGCTTCCAGTATAAAAGAGCATAGGCAGTTTTAGCATCCTGAATCCGTTGATTTCTTTCTAATTCTTCAGCTTCCCCCAGCGTTAACTCCATAAGCTCTACGAATTCATCCTCATCACCATCTGGACGTTGATCCAGGGCTTTAACTTGATCTGTGAAATAAATATGGACAATCTCATCAGCGAAACCGGGAGATGTATAAAAAGAGGTAACCCATTCCAAAGAATCCGTCGTGTAACCAGTTTCTTCTTCCAATTCTCTAAGCGCACATGTCTTAGCTTCTTCACCAGGTTCAAGTTTACCAGCGGGAATTTCGACCAGGCTTTTTTCCATTGGTTTTCTGTACTGTTCCACGCATATTAATTTACCTTCATCCGTAAGGGCAATAACGGCTACAGCACCTGGATGCTTAATCAACTCTCGTTTAGAAGTATTTCCATCGGGTAAAGTAACACTGTCAATATTTAATTGAACAATCTTGCCTGTATAGATCGTTTCTGTATGGTAAGTTTTTTCTTCAAACCTCTTCAAAGTCTCTCATCCTCTCGATTAATCTATGGATAGTTTATCATATGTGGAAGGGAGACACCGAAGATTCCGTATGCTTTTAATGGAAAAATAAGAAAGGATGATAATATGAAGAAACGACAAATTGGGAAATCGGACTTATATGTATCCGAAATCAGCTTAGGCTGCATGTCATTAGGTACTGATGAAAAGAAAGCAAAATCTATTATAGACAGGGCATTAGACGCTGGAGTAAATTACTTAGATACAGCTGACCTCTATGATTTTGGAACCAATGAGAAAATAGTTGGTAAAGCGATCCAGGGGCGCAGGGAAGACCTTATTATCGGGTCTAAGGCAGGAAATAACTTTACCCCGGGACAGGAAGGCTGGACATGGGATCCTTCAAAAAAACATATTAAACGCGCTGTAAAAGACAGCTTGCAGCGCATCGGTACTGACTACATTGATCTTTATCAGCTTCATGGCGGTACAATTGATGATCCTATGGACGAAACGATAGAAGCCTTTGATGAACTTAAACAAGATGGACTTATACGTGAATATGGAATATCTTCTATTCGACCGAATGTTATACGTGAATATGTTAATAGATCCAATATCTCCAGTGTCATGATGCAGTATAATGCTCTGGATCGAAGGCCAGAAGAAGAAATCCTGGACTTACTTTCTGAAAATGATATTAGTGTACTTGCTAGAGGGCCGCTGGCTAAAGGAATGCTTTCATCAAAAGGACACCATAAAGCTTCCCAAAAAGCCGAAGATGGTTTTTTAGATTATAGTCAGGAGGAAATTCTTGCACTTACTGAAAAATGGCAGGATTATGGCAGTGACGCAAGAACTCCAACCGCACTTGCCTTGCAATATGTCCTTCACCATCCTGCCGTGGCTACAGCCGTATTCGGAGCTAGTTCAGTTGAGCAAGTAGAGGATAACTTAAGCTACCTGGAAGCTGATCCGCTTACGGAACAAATATTCGGCGAAATCCAAACCATGACCAGGCCAATTACCTATCAGAAACATCGCTCTTAAATATAAATGTATTGAAAATAAGCAACAGCCTGACAGAGACTTTCTTGTGGGGCTGCTACTTTTCATAGAATTTAGAATCTTTCCTGTAAATCTATGAATCTTAATATGCTTACAATCTTCTGGAGATACTACAAGAAACGCTTAGAACTTGCAGTTCTAAGCGTTTCACATGTCTGAACACTCTATAACATTAAATCCCTGTTTCTTTAAGAACTCTGAGCCAATTTAAGTGGGTTAATTTAGCAACATCTTCTTCCGTCCATCCTTCACGGTGAAGCTGATCCAATAGCTTTGGCACTCCCGTCACGTCTTTGATTACTTTCGGAATCGTACAGCCGTCAAAATCAGAACCGAGTGCTATATGATCAATGCCTATACGGTCTGCGATATAATGGATATGATCTGTAATGGCTTCTAATGGGGCGCTTATGTCCATTTTTCCATCAACCCTTAACATATTCACGCAGAAAGTTACGCCGACCACTCCATTTGATTCTTTAATAGCATCCAGTTGTTTGTCTGTTAAGTTCCTTGTAATGGGACAGAGTTTATGAGCATTAGAGTGAGTAGCTACTAGTGGATGTGCGGATAGGCGTGCTGTATCCCAGAATCCTTTCTCATTCATATGGGAAAGATCAATCATTACTCCCAGCTCGTTACAGAGTCTTATAAGCTGCTTTCCTTTTTCGGTAAGTCCAGGTCCTGTATCAGGGCTAGCTGGAAAATGATAAGGAACCCCTTCTCCAAAGTCATTTGGTCTGCTCCAAACCGGTCCCAGAGACCGCAAGCCTGCTTGATGGTAAACATATAGTGAATCAAAGTCCAAATCAATCGCCTCAGCTCCTTCCATATGTATAATTCCACCGATCGCATCCTGGTTCAGACATTCGCGCATTTCTTTTTCACTGCGTACAATTATGAATTGCTGCTGTGAATCTTTCTCGAGTTTAATCATCTTTGCTAATACCTTGTTGGTATGTAATTGAGCATAGGAAGAATCAATTGGATCTGGTAAAGGTACTTGATAACCTTTTTCGGTAAGAAATTCACTGATGGATGGAGGTCTTACCGGATTTGGAGTAAATATCGCAAAAAAACCTCCGGAGAATCCACTTTTTTGAGCTCTTATCAAATCTAAATGCCCCGCATCAGATTCCTTTAAGAAATCAAAATCACTAGTTTCATCCATATAATTTAATAACGTATCGTTATGACCATCAATTACTTTATACTTCATTGACCTTTCACCCCTTTAACGATAATTTCCACGTCTGCTTCCATTTTCCCTTCTATTAGCTTAGCCTCTCAAAAAATATTTTACGTATAGTCGAATATACCGTTTGACAAATCTTATATCTATATTACAAGATTCACTTTTTTTTACAGTCATTTCGCCTTATAAGTGACAATAAGTTGCTAAATCACTTATCAAAGAGTCCCAAACATCGAACATTGTAGAAATTTTTGTTGTTTATACTGGATGAAAAGACGGTATATGCTAAGTACAAGTTGAATTGATCCATTAGCCATGACTCATACTTAAATTTTTCCTAGGAGGAGAAGAGAATGAAAATCAATGCAGGTATCTGGTGCAAACTGACGTTTAAAGACAAAATGATCTTGTTGAAAACCATCAGTCAACAATCTCTTGGTAAAAAAGCAGCCTAATGATGTCATTGAGCTAAGCCTTTCAACTCACCCTTATTCCAACTAATCACACCAACAATATAATGCTCTTCAAAAAACCTACTACATGAAGTAGGTTTTTGTTTGGATTCTATTAAAGAAACTTTTACCTCCCTCTACTGTCATATCCTTATGAAAGGTCGAATAAATAATACCGGTAGACCGGATGCCCGGCTTACCGTTAATCGATCATAGGAATGATTTAAGGAGGGAAGAAAATTTGAAGATTGCCATTTTCTCGGACACTTATACGCCTCAAGTCAATGGAGTATCTCGGACTCTGGAAATATTAGTCACTCATTTGGAAAAGGAAGAAATTGAATATCGTTTGTTTATTCCCTACTTTAAAAGTTCGCTCCCCTCTGACCATATCCGATCTGTTCTTAGCTTTCCGTTCTTCCTGTATCCTGAATGTCGTCTTTCTTTCCCCTGCGTACCTCGTATAAAAAAAGATCTGGAATCTTTCAAGCCCGATATTATCCATATTGCCACCCCATTCAATATGGGACTGACTGGACTTTATTATGCAAAAAAATTAAATATTCCTATCGTCGGCTCCTACCACACGAATTTCGAGCGCTATTTGGATTATTATAACCTTCAATATTTATCAAAATGGATGTGGAAATATTTAAAGTGGTTTTATAAGGATTTTCAAAGAACTTTTGTTCCTTCTTATCAAACGAGAACCGAATTAAATCTTCAAGGTTTTCAAAACTTATCCATTTGGAGCAGGGGCGTGGACTGTACAAAATTCCAACCTTCCAAAAATAATATAAACTCCAAAGATTACTATGATCGTAAACCAACCTTCCTATTAACTTATGTTGGACGAGTGGCACCTGAAAAAGATCTGGACATCCTTATGGATACTGCCAGAAAGCTTCCCTCTCCCTTCAAAGATAAGGTTCACTGGCTAATCGTCGGAGAAGGTCCGCTCCTCAAAAAACTTCAAGAGGAGAAACTGCCCAATGTAACCTTCACCGGCTATGTACACGGAAGTGAATTAGCAAACATTTATGCCAATTCCACTTTATTCATCTTTCCATCGACAACCGAAACTTTTGGAAATGTAGTTCTTGAAGCGCTTGCCTGCGGAACTCCTGTCGTAGCGTCAAAATCTGGAGGTGTTCAGGAAATTATCCAGCACGGGAAGACAGGAATCTTGTGCGAACCTAGAAACACTACTCAAATGATTGATGCTATATGTAAACTTCTAGCAAACCCATTGAGGATTACGTCAATGGAAAATGAAGCAAGAAAGTATGCTCTGGATCAATCCTGGGACACCATCTTCAGCAAACTCTTGAACGAATATAAAGAAGTACTCGATCAGTCCCTTTCTTCCCAGAGCAAACTTAATATGCAACCTTGACTAGAACAAGCTCCCTAACATCTATACGGGGGCTTGTTCTAATTTACATAATAAAATTATAGTTAATTTACTTTTATTAATATTTCTAAAAATATAAATTTAAATAAATGCTCTCTAAGTGGTTGTCTGTTTCAAATGTTCAGGCGTATAATAGCAGAATTGATCTAGAATATTCCGATGAACTAGGATGGTGCTTATGACCACTAACCCCTATAACAAAGTACTGATCGCTGCTCTATTACTAGCAGGATCTTTTATTACTATATTAAATCAAACCTTAATGATTACAGCCATTCCCCCAATAATGGATGAGATGAATATATCGGCCAACAGCGCCCAGTGGCTCACCACCGTGTTTATGCTTGTTAATGGAATTATGATTCCTATCAGCGCATTTTTAATTGAACGTTTTACTACCAGACAATTATTTTTGGGCGCAATGACCATTTTTACAGTCGGAACCGTAGTAGGAGGCTTAGCCCCTAACTTTGGAACTCTTCTAGTAGGCAGAGTTATTCAGTCAAGTGGCGCAGGGGTTATGCTTCCACTTATGCAGACCGTTTTCTTAATGATTTTTCCGATCAATAAGCGTGGAGCGGCTATGGGTTATATCGGCCTTGTCATTTCTTTCGCCCCGGCCATAGGTCCAGCCCTTTCAGGCTGGGTTACAGCAGCTGCTTCTTGGAGATGGTTGTTTCTAGTAACACTTCCGCTTGCGCTTATCATTACGGTGTTATCTTATTTCTTTTTACGAAACGTAACTGAACTTACTTTTCCGAAAGTAGATCCCTTATCTATTGGATTATCTTCCATTGGTTTTGGAAGTCTCCTATATGGATTTACCGTAGCTGGAAATGAGGGATGGACCAGCCCAACTGCCATATACGTGCTTTTAGTTGGCTGCATAGGACTGTTTCTATTTATAACTAGACAGTTGCGGATGGAACACCCAATGCTTGAATTCAGGGTGTTTAAATATCCAGTGTTTACCATTTCAACCATTATAGGAATGATTGCTTTCATGGGTTTAATAGGAGTAGAAACTCTCCTCCCGCTTTATATGCAGAATATGAGGGAGTTTACCGCTTTTCAGTCTGGACTTGCTCTTCTGCCCGGAGCGATCATTAGTGGCTTTATGTCACCTCTGACTGGCAGAATCTTTGATAAAATCGGCGCAAAATTGCTTGCTCTAACAGGGTTAACCATATTAACCTCGGCTTCAGCTGCTTTTGTTTTTCTCGACATTGAAACAACCTTTGCTTCCATCACTATCCTGTATTCAATCCGTATGTTTGGCTTATCCATGGTCATGATGCCAGTTACAACTGCAGGGTTAAATCAATTGCCTCAAAAATTAATAGCGCATGGTGCTGCTATGAATAACACCATGAGGCAGGTGGCTGCGTCTGTTGGTACGGCCATCCTAGTGACCGTGATGACCACTTCCACCCAAAATGCTCAGGGAAATCCAGGAATAGATTTCCCTGGCATATATGGTGTCCGCATAGCTTTTATCGTAATCACGACGCTTTCTCTTGCAGGAATAGTACTAGCTCTATTTGTTACTAAACCTCACAATAACGATGAGACAAAAGACGCTATAGCTCACGAGCTGCATCAAGATGATAAAGTAAAGAAACATGCCTAATTCCTTAAAAACCCACAAACTCCTTCGAGTTTGTGGGTTTTATTAAAATGCGTTAGAAGGGTCATAATCATCTAAGTTGATTTCTACTTGTTCTTCTGCCGCTAAACTAGCAAGAATAGATCCTACATATGGACCACTGGTCAATCCTGATGCACCTAGACCATTTGCCATCCATACGTTCGTGAGCCCCGGCACACGGCCAATAACAGGTAAAGAGCCTGGCGTGAATGGACGAAAACCAACTTTTGTTTGAATATAAGCAGCTTCAGCAAGTCCTGGAGCTACTTTTAAGGCTTTATCTAACAGTTGATGTACCGCTCCCATCGTCACATCCGTTTCAAAATCCTCACGATTTTCTTTAGTAGCCCCAATAATCAATTTTCCATTGTCAAAAGTCAGCATGTAGTGATTAAATGGCGGAAGCATGACTGGCCATGAGTCTGTATCCTTTTCAGGAACTTGTAAATGAACGATTTGAGCCTTTTCATACGTCACATTTGTATTTAAACCGTAAGAAGCAAATAATTGTTTAGCCCAGGCCCCATTTGCAACGATTACCTGATCTGCCTCAATATGTTCATCATCTACCAGAACCCTAGCGGAAGCATCTCCATTATGAACGAGTTGAACCTCTCCTTCATGAAAGACAGCCCCTTTCATCTCTGCTGCGGAAAGTAGAGCCTGCGAAACCGCTTCTCCATCCACTTTTGCTGCGCCACTGATATGAAGCGCTCTATAATGGTCAGCTACAGGAGGAAACATCGCTTTAGTCTGCGCAGGAGTTAGTTTTGTGATTTCTCCCATTTCTGGTGACTGCTGTCTGCGTTCCAAAGCAACCTTCATTTTTCGATCTAGTTTTTCTTCCGTATCAAAGATATTGATCGCTCCCACTTGCTTATAACCTGTATCGGCTAATCCAAGGTTCTCCAATTCTTTAATGAGGAATGGGTAATACCTCGCGCCTTCCATTACTAAATGATACCATGCTTTATTCGAGCGGTTCGTTAACCAGGGGCATATGATTCCTGCAGCAGCCCTCGTAGCCTGTCCTTTGTCTTTACGGTCTACGATCAGTACTTCTTCCCCTCTTCTCGACAAGTGATAAGCCGTAGAGGCTCCAACTATACCTGCTCCAATAATAATATGTTTCATAATTACACCTTTTGTTGATCTGACTTATTTCCTTCATTTATTGTATAGAATGATGACTCTGAAGTAAATTATCCATTCCTATTAAGCAGCCCTAAGTATAGGACTTCCTTTGTATAAGTGATTAAATTCAGTACAGCTGCCAAAAAAATCCGTCCCCTCGGGGACGGATTTCTTCCTATCATTTATTCACCTTCAATATATGCATACTTATAGGTGTAATCAGGTCCCATTGGATTCGTGGTTACCCCTTTAACATCTGGCTTCCACAGCTGCGCTCTTGCTCGCTGATAAAGGGGAGCAATAACTGCATCCTCTTTAATAAGCAGCTTCTCAGCTTCCAAAAAGGCTTCAAAACGTTCAACAGGCTTTTGAGCTAGTTCATCTCCTGCTTTTTGAATTAGAGAATCATATGCTTCACTTGAATAGCCGGTCTTATTGTTTCCTCCATCTGTTACCCATAGGTTTAAAAATGTGTTCGGATCAATATAATCTGGACCCCAGCCATAATTTTCGATGTCATAATCCATGTTCTTATCACGATCTAAACGCACTTTAAAAGGAACACTTTCGACCTTAACTGACAAGCCCTCTAATTTTTCAAGCTGGTCTTTAATATAAGCATCCAGGTTTTTAGCAACCTCTGTATCTCCGCCCAAATAACGGAGTTCTGCATTCTCTATGTTTAACTCTTCTTTTGCTTTTGACCAATACTCCTGTGCTTTCTTTAGATCGTGTTCCACTAATGCACCATTGATTTCCCGGAAGTCCTCTCCGGATTCAGGATGTTTCGTAAAGTTAGCAGGTACATTACCTCCAGTGGTAATTGAACCGTTATTTAAAATGACCTCCACCATACTTTGACGATCGACTACCATCTGAATCGCCTTACGTGCATTCAAATTAGAAAGAATTTCATTTTCCTGGTTCATTTTAAGGAAGAAAATTGTTGGCTCTTCTTCGACTTTCAATTCTTTAGACGAACGATACTCGTCAACGAATTCTGAAGACAGGTTGACTCGATCTATTTCATCTGTTTGATAAAGGTTGACAGCTGCAGCCGTTTCTTTTACTACGCTTACATTAATTTCTTCTAACTGAACAGCATCTGCATCCCAGTAATCAGGATTCCTTTCAAGTTTCCAACCTTCCCCATGATTCCACTCCGTCATTATGAATGGACCATTCGAAAGAAGTCCATCAGCTTCCAGTGCATATTGATCGCCTTTTTCTTCAACAAACTTTTGATTTAGCGGCAGGAATGTGCCAAATGTAGTCATTGACTCAAAGTAAGGTGTTGGTTTTTCTAATGTTACTTCAAAGGTATGATCGTCTACTGCTTTCACACCAAGCTCTTCGAGAGCCATTTCGCCCTTGGAAACGGCCTCTGCATTTTTAATTACACCACTCATCATATAAGGACCATATTCCGATCCAATTTCAGGATCAACCGCTCGTCTCCATGCATAGACAAAATCATCGGCTGTGACTGCATCTCCATTTGACCATTTAGCATCTTCTCTTAAATTGAATGTCCAGGTCAAACCATCTTCGCTCATTTCATGATTTTTTGCTATCCCTGGTTCTGGTTTTCCATTTTCGCCTAAGCGATAAAGACCATCTTTTGTAGACCCCAGCCATTGAGAAGCCAAAGCATCAATTGTTAAGGAAGAATCCATGGTCGGTATTTCTGCTCCCTCGGAAAGGTGCAGAACCTGCTCACTGGACTTTGATGTACTTTCCTCGTTATCTTTACTGTCATCGTTACTGCTTGTTTCTGAATCATTCCCACTGGAACATGAAGCAAGGAATAGACTGGCAAGCAAAACCAGCCCTAACCATAACCATTTAGCCTTTTTCATTTAAAGACCCCCCATTTTCTTATTTTTATGTATTTTTACATACGGCTCAAATTATACATTTTGTGGTAATAGTCTGCAAATTACAAAAATTAAGAAAAGATGTTTAAATTTAGCTACTATCGGAGGTTTACATAAATGGTGGTATATCTTAAGAACTATTCTCTTTATCATAAACACACTCACTAAGTCTTACGGATCCTATATTCAGACAAGGGACACCGGGACGTTAGCGGCACTTCTAGGTCTTTATACCAAAATAGACTCTTTTATATAACGTCTATGAATAGTTATATGTTCTTAAAGACAGTACTTTTTATAAATTTGAGTTCCTCACCCTTCTTTTATATTCGTCCTGATCCTTACGAAGTGAACCGGACTTACAATAAAATTAAATTAGCCGAAACCTTAGCTGTTCTCATACGTATAAATAACTGTCAGGAACTCGAGTAAGTACGATTAAAGCCGAATTTTTAGGAGGTCTAAGAATTTACTTGCATCTCTTCTCATAGTCCTGATAAAGTTACATCATTCAAGAAGGAGGATTTACATATGAATAAACGTGTAGGTGCAAGTATTATTGCAGGCGGAATTCTATTAATAGCTATTGTATTCCAAGTAATTAATGTATTCACCACTGATGAGGATGCGGAGAATATGACTTCTATGTTCTCAGGAAGTGAGAAGCCTCAGGAGAAAATCATTGAGCAGGGTTCTACTTCCAAGCGCATTGCACAAATTAATCTAGAAGGTACAATTATGAACAACCCAGGTTCTAATCCGAACCCATTTAGTGGGGGCGGCTATCAGCACGAACAATTCTTGAAGCAATTGGAAACCATTAAAGAAGACCCTTCCATTAAAGGTGTACTTCTACATGTAAACTCACCAGGCGGAGGAGTTTACGAAAGTGCAGAAATTCACGATAAACTCTTAGAATTAAAAGAAGCTGATAAAGAATTCTATGTTTCCATGGGAAGCATGGCTGCTTCCGGCGGTTACTATATCTCTACTCCTGCTGATCAAATTTTTGCTTCAAACGAAACGTTTACCGGATCTCTTGGGGTTATCATGCAAAACGTGAATTACCAGGAACTGGCAAATGAGTATGGAGTCAAATTCAATACATTTAAAAGCGGTAAATATAAGGATATCATGAGTCCAACAAGAGAAATGACGGAAGAGGAACGAGAAATCATCCAAACGCTTGTAGATGATTCATACCAAGAATTTGTCGATGTGATTTCAACTGGTCGTGATATTCCAGAGGAGCGTGTCCGTGAGCTTGCGGATGGACGAATCTATTCAGGAAAGCAAGCAGCAGAAAATGGCTTAGTGGATCAAATTGGCTTTCAGGAGGATGCCTTAAATGCGCTCAAAGAACAGATAGGCGGAAACCCGCAGGTCATTAAGTATAAGAACAGTGTCGGTTCATTCTTCAATTTACCACTAGCTAAAAGTTTCTTGCCAAATAATGAAATCCGTTATATAGAGGAACTCATCAGTGAACGCCAGGGACCTAAACTAATGTACTTATATAGCGAGTAAGGGGGGGGAGTTATATGGAAACTACAGAACAGCATCCAGGTGTTAAACCACCTCTCTCTCTATTGAGAGGTCAAAAAGAGGATATCCAAAGATTACTATACGCCGGATTTTGGACACGTTTTTTTGCGTATATTATTGATTTACTTGTGCTTTGGAGCGTAAACACAGTTGTAACTAAACCACTAATTGGTTTATTAAATTTAGAGGGAGCAGAATTATGGATAGAGATGTTTAGTGCTTCTAATTTACTTACCTCCCTTCTCTTTTTCCTTTACTTCATTTTAATGACCAAGTTCTTTAGAGCAACTCTTGGAAAAATGATATTTGGTTTATCTGTCGAGTCGCTGACTGATAAACCTTTAACTAACGGCCAGATATTCTTCCGCGAATGCATCGGCAGATACATTAGCATGGCTGTTTTTGGAATTCCTTATTTAGTGGTCGCTTTTACTAAAAGGCACCAGGGAATTCATGACCTATTCGCAGATACATCTGTTATTAAAAATAAATTCAGGCAACTGAATCACTTGATCGAAGATAAATCAGACACTTAATAAACAATAAATCCGGTACCCTTCAGGGACCGGATTTATTGTTTTAACGAGAAGGATCCTGCTTTCCTGTTCCATTTCTTTCGCCTTTTTCTCTTTTCAATGCATTCAAGTCTTCTTTACTTTTGTTTTTCTTCTTTTTACCCAACTTAACTCCTCCTTTCCTTCTTAGTTTGGCATCATTCATGGAATTAATGTAATAATAGAAAGCCGATAGACCACCCCTCCTTGTCAAATATTGGTTGTTCAATAGTAATCCATCCTTTACTATTAAATTATGCTCCATAGTTACTTAAAGGAGGAAGATGTAATGGAAAATACTGAAACTATTTATAGATCAAACTTCAAAATAGGAGCCTATACTTTTTATCAAGATCTACGCTTAAATCAACCTGTTTTTCCTATGTCCAGTGGAGGTTCCAATAGTTCCTGGATTATAACTAAGTATGATCATGTAAAAGAATTATTAAAGTCTCCCAGTTTTATTAAAGATCAGAATAAATTATTCTCCCAATCTTCACGGGAAGAGATGAATGCAGATGAACTGAATATATTTCAAAACATGATGCTGGACGTTGACCCACCTGACCACACCAGACTTCGTAAGCTGGTCCAACCTTATTTTAACCCTAAAACGATTAAGCAACTGGAACCCCGAATTACTGAAATTGCGCAAGAACTACTTGAAGAAATGAAACATAAAAAAGGGTCTGTAGATTTAATTGATGATTACGCTTTTCCTCTGCCAATAATTGTGATTAGTGAACTTCTGGGTGTACCCGTTGAAGACCGGAACAAATTTAGAAAATGGTCCAATACCATAGTAGCTGCCTCTGACAATATGACTGCTGATTTTCAGGAAGATGTAGAAGCATTTACCGCCTACTTAACCAGTCTTTTCGAAAAAAGGAAAGCAGAACCTGAAGAGGATTTAATCTCTTCTTTACTGCAGACTGCGGAAGAAGAAGAGCAATTAACCAAAGCAGAATTATACTCGATGGTTGTCTTATTAATAATTGCCGGCCATGAAACAACGGTTAATCTAATTGGCAATACAATGTTTGCTCTTTTTGAACATCCAGAGCAAATGTCTAAAATCAAATTTGATCAAACGCTCATTCCTTCTGCGATTGAAGAAGGACTTCGTTTTTATAGTCCCGTTGACTTTTCAACAGCGCGCTGGGCAGAGGAGGACATGGAGTTCCATGGTCAAGAGATTCGGGGTGGAGACTTAGTTCTAGCATCTATAAGTTCCGCAAATCGTGACGAAGAGAAATTCAGCGATGCTGATCAATTTGATGTGACCAGAAGCAAAAATGCCCATGTGGCCTTTGGGTTCGGAATCCACTTTTGTCTTGGTGCTCCTCTGGCGCGTCTGGAAGGTAAAGTCGCTATTGAGGAGCTGCTGAGCGCTTTTCCAAATATCGATTTAAACCGTACAATGAATAGACCTGAATGGAAGCAGGTATTTCTCCTGCGAGGTCTTTCCCAGCTTCCAGTTGCTTTAAACTAAGGAATAACTATGAAACCACTGCTCTACTTAAGCAGTGGTTTTTTTAATCATTATAAGCGTTATAGCATGCAATCAAACAGCATGCTACTTTTCTTAAGAATACGGGCCATATATCCTAATTGGAAGATCACTTTATGAATGGCTCAGATAAAGTTTATTATTGATTTTTCATAAGAGGCTTATTACGCAATTGGGCCGGTTACTGTAAGACTCAGTTTCGAGAAATTTGATCGTGCTGAAGGTCTTGCCAAATTAGAAGCTCGAACCCCCTTCAAACATCACCTGCCTGATGAGACCATGTGGTTCTGTACATATTTCCGGATGTAACAATCCGCAATAGCCTGTCATAAAGACATTTAATACAGTTTAAGGAAGAGAACCTTTCTCTTCTAGAAGGGTACGATTTTCTTAATCATGTTGGGTTGGTGGGGGAATGATGAGACTCCCAGGTTAAAAGCGGAGGCACCTTGCTCAGCGGCGTATGGACTGGACGTTCAAATGTGGAAGCCTTCAACCTCGAAAAGCTTAAGAACGACCATGAAAGGAAGGGCTCTGTTTCCTATCATGGTTGGACTAATGACTTCGAGAGGCTAAGCATCAAAACTAGCCTGGAGCTGTTGGACATAAAGAAAACACGAAGAGCGAAGCGATTCGATGTTGTCCTTTGACCAGCTTACTCGACCATATCATTTACATTTATCAATTTTGACTGAATGATATATCGGTCAGGTGCATCTCCTATAAAATCCAGCGGATAACAAGTGGATAGAGTCAAAGTAGCTTCGTCTTTTTCCACAATTACGCTTCGGTCATCAGCATCAGTCACCCACATTTTTTCAACCTTATACTCATACCTTTTTCCATCATATTCTATAAAAATAGAGTCGTCTTTCTTTACGTCTCCCAATTCAGTAAATACGGTCTCTCGATGGCCACTAAGTACAGTATGTCTTTTTTCCTCAGGAGTCGTTGTCCATTCACTTACATACATACCTACTCCTTGTTTTAAGACTTCTGGATCAGCTCCCCAAAATGTGTCGTACCCCATTTCGATACTCGGAATAACTACTCTTCCCACACTTTCTCCTTTCTCGTATTTGCTAATTTCTTCACTCATAGTGACTGGATGAGGAGACTTACTTTTATGGGTTATCTGTGTTTCCACATTATTTATTGTAGAGGAGGGTTTACCGGCTTCTTTACTTACTGATTTATTATCGGGTTTGCTCCAATCTTCGGTTTCTTCCATAGGAACTCTTTCAGCTGCTTTGGTTCCGTCCCACCATTGGTATCCATAAAAGCCAGCCATTAAGACTCCGAATAACATGATTGCTACTAAAACTTTATTCACGATTTCACCTCTATTATTTCCTTTTCATACCATAATAAAGGAAGAAAAGCCGCATGTACACATGCGGCTTTTCTCTCTCAAACACTAGGCACGACTCGCCATTTGTCTTCTGTAAACAAAAATTCCACCAGCAATCATTGCGAGAGACGCCCCAGCTAAAGCCAAACCAGGGTCATTACTTGAAGTATCTGGCAATTCACCGCCTTCAGGAAGGGTTTCTTCAAATGACTTAGCGTTGTCCACCACTTGGTCTGGAATGGTAATGGTTCCAACTCCATTGATATTATCGATAGACATATCAAAAGTTTGTACCATATTAGTTGACATATCTTCCATTTCCATATCCATGTCAAGCTTCATCATCATTCCAGTCATATAATGAGTTTCTTTATCAATTGTTAATTGATAAGAAATATTGTTAATAGTCATTTGTTTCATCATTTCTTCCATCATCTTCGCCATCTCTTTGTCATCCATGCCGTTTTGAAAAAGTTGTTGAGAAGCTTTCAGAAGTTTTTCTCCGTCACCTTCATAACTTACTACATAGGATCCTTCTGCCTCCTCAACTTTCATTTCCTTTGCAAATTCTGAAGCCTGGGAAACCTGGGACTGAGCCGTCATCAATTCCTGAATGTCGGATTGACTCATTGGAAAATTATCTTCAAATTTTACCCAATCCCCTTCAAGATTCTGCTGATAAAAACCTTCTTCTGTCCAGTATGATTCAAGTTCCAATAGTTTTTCACTTTCAGGTAGTGAGGTTTTAACCTTCTGATGCATAGCAAATGGATCCAATGTTATGTCAGCCTCGGATTCTGTAGAAATAACCTGTTCCGTGCCCTGCATTGGCATTTTCTGCTCCGTTATGGAACGTACCGTGTAACTATCCAGCTCCATCATAGCCTCATTAGATTTCTTTAATAGTTCCTCTGCACTCATCTCCTCGGCTGCGACCTGAAGCGGTACCATCACTACTAGTAAAACTGCGGTCAAACTGGCTAACTTCTTAAACATCTAAACACTCCTAAATTGTATTAGGCCATCCATCATAGGGTATTTCCTGACTTATGTATGTACTAAAACAAAGATGATGCAGTTCAGACCTTTTCCCTATCATTTCGTACCCACTACTCTTTACCCACCATTTCCAAAATAAAACATTTTTTTCATTATTATTCTTAGATCTTTAAATGATTAATCAGTCTAAATTACTAAATAAATCACCAGCTTAACCTCGTTATATTAGATGATGCACCAAGGCCTTTATTCTTTTCCAGTATCCTATCTGCTACGTAAAGCCCACTGGCAGCCGCTTGAGATAAAGAATGTGTGATACCTGAACAATCGCCAATTAAAAATAAACCTTCAATTTCAGTTTCGAAATCTTTGGTAGTATTAATTTGTGGTTCATAGAATTTAGCATCCATTCCATAAACCAAAGTATCCGGATGGATTGGTTTTTCAATAAGGTTCTCCAATTTCCCCATAAATTCCAGTACTGCACGGAGGTATAAACCAGGAATTTCATCTACTAAATTCCCCGCCTCTGCTTCAAGGCTGGGTCTGATTAAGTTAGATGAAAGCTCGGAAGAAGGACGATTAGCATAAAAATCACCTAGTCGTTGGGTAATAATTCGTTCATTATCTTGATTAATTCCTCCTATTATACATTGGGCTGTCTGCATAGCCTTGTCATAAGATGGGAGGTAGCGGGGAACAAATAGAGTAAAATTTAAATTACCACTTTCGGTCTTTTCTTCATTTTTATTTTGCCCATCAGGCATTACGAGGCCGTTCTGATACTTACGAATAATACGTCCGCGGGGGTTCATACAGTACGTCGTGGCTTCATATTCTTCCCCTCGACATCTTAGCTTCGTCTCAAATGTTTCCTTTAAAATGGGGGCCAGCTGGTCTTCTTTCATCTCTATCCTTAAACCCAGATCCAGTCTAGTTTCACCAGTTTTAAGACCAAGGTCTTTCATTTGCTTCTCTAGCCACTTACCTCCGCTTTTTCCTGTTCCTATAACTAGTTGTTTACTATGAAAATTCCCTTTGTCTGTTTCTATCAAAAAACTATGAGCTTTTGGTTGAATTGATATAACATTTGTTTCAAATGTAAAGTGAATGTGTTTTTTCATTGTCTCGTAGAGTTCTTGGAAAACCTCCACAGCTACTTGAGTTCCCAAATGTCTCACTTGTGCAGATAATACTTCTAAACCAAGTTTTTCAGCTTTAGCTGCAAGTAATTCATTTTTTGTGCTGTATAACCCTACACTTTCTGCACCAAACCTTTGAAGTGTGCGGTCAACTTCTTTCATTAACTCCAGGGTTCTTTCTCCCCCTATCTTACGTCCCAAATCTCCTCCAAAATCATTTGTATAATTAAATTTCCCTTCTGATTTCCCGAGGCCTGCATACCCTATGTATTTATTGCAATCCTCACCACAAGTGCATGATAAACCTACATCCAATCCGCACTTTCTCTCCGTGAGTGGTTTTCCTTTATCTATAATCCGTATCGACAAGTTATTATTCTCCTGAACCAGTTTGTGAGCAAAAAATACACTGCTTACCCCAGCCCCTATAATGATAATATCTTCCATTTATATTTATTCTCCTCCATTCCATAAAAGTATAGCGATGAATCTTACTCTGTCACCTTGGCATAAATATATGTATCAGTAAGTCTTTGCCCATCTACCGATAAATCTTCATTTCGCAGTATTCCTTCTAACTCATACCCCAATCTTTCTGGAATCGAACGGCTTTTAAGATTTTCAGATTCACAACGGATCTCTACTCTCACACATTCTAACTCCTGAAATGCATATTTAGTCAATGCTGCAACGGCTTCTCTCATGTAACCCTTTCCACTTTTTTTGGTATCGATCCAATACCCTATTTCAAGCTTAGGAATTTCCCAATTGATATTATGAAAACCTGTAGATCCTACAAATTCTCCATCTTCTCGTAAGAAAATAAGATATCTAAGATTTTCACGTGTAAGAAATTTTGCATGTGCTTCGCGAGTGTTTACTTCTGTATCCTCGGGAGTTGGAACTTCCTGGACAAAGCCAAGCCATGGCCGTAGTTCTTCTCGTGATTCTTGTATTGCTTTATTAACTACAGCCCCGTCGCCTGGGACTGGCATTTTTAAGACTAATCTTTCTGTTTCAATTTCAGTACAAACATCCATTAAAATTGGATTCATTCCTTATCTCCCCTTACCATTTAATTAATAACTTCACCTAAGCTCTCATAGTTATCAGGTTTAATATTTCCTAGTCTATTTATTAATCGTTCCAATGAATTCTATTTAAGTAGATTGCTTCACTACTGGAACGGGTTGTTGAAGAATCAGTTTCGAAATGTTCTGGATCCGTTGCCATAGAATAAGTCGGTTAGTGGCGAAATAACTCGCCTTCCTGTTTCCCAGAAGGACGCAGAACTGGGGAACGTAAATCGTGCCCTAGAAGACCTTCATCGTAAACAATTATCTCGAGCTTAACTGATTCTTCCAAGATAGGGAGCTTATCTTTAACATAAAAACAGAAATTTAATCGAACAATATGTAAAAAAGTTCTTATGTCTATGTAATAGGATCTTACCAATTTTTGCAACACTACAGAAAAAAAGCGGTGCGGATATACTTGCTATACCACACCGCTTAAGAGATATTCTATTAAGCTATATGTTGCCTTTACTGGCCCTTGAACATCCACGATTAAGTTTATATCAATACCTGTGATGTTACTTAGGCCATCGAGGAATCTAACACAAGAAGAAATTAGTTCGCCTTTATTTTATTCGGAATGAACTTTTATGTTGAACACATACTATCTCTTATTTCCTTAATATATGCGAAACTGATTTTTCTACATTTCTTAAATGGATCATCATTTCTTCACGTGCTTGAGGTTCCGAGCCGTCTTTGATGGCTTGGAAGATGCGACGGTGCTCCTGCAACAGCTTTTCAGTTCTTTCTTTCGAATGCAGAAGTTTACGTGTTTCCCTCATAGCTTGCACCATGATTTCGGAAACACTATTCATTAATTGAATTAACATTTCATTATGGGTAGCTCTTACCATGGCCATATGAAAATCAAGATCCGCTTGTTCTCCAAGTTCTCCATTTCCATTAGCTTCCGCCATTGCAATTAGAGCTTCCTCCATGGGTTTTAAGTCTTCCGTTTCACGGTGTAGTGCAGCTGATCCGGCAGCTCCGACTTCTAGAATCTGTCGTACTTCTAACAGTTCTTTCATATCCTCTTTTCTCATGAGAAAAGCGGCTGAAGTTGGCAATGAAAAGCGTGAAGCTTCAAAAGATTTTATGAACGTGCCCTCTCCTTGGCGCATTTCTAAGATTCCCATGGCCCGAAGCGCACTTAAAGCCTCCCTTACCGCAGAGCGACCGACACTAAAACTCTTCGCCAAATGTTCTACACTGTCAAGCTTATCTCCAGGATTTAACTCCCCATTTTTCAATGATTCCAGCAATGAATCCGCTACTTGCTCGTATATTTTCTTTGATCTTATAGGTTTATAATCCACAATATTTCCTCCAGCTTCCTATCACAATTCTATTTCATTTTACTGTAATTTTGTTGACAGGGAAAGCAGAGCGATAAACGTCTTAAAAAATGAAACTGAATAGTAAAGCATCCACTTCTGTAAATAGTCCATAAAGTACCGCAGAGCCAATGGCTTACAAATACTATCTCCCTCTTTACCTGACAGCCCTGCCACTGCACCTGCGTCAACCACTTTATGAGACCGATTACATACCCTGCTGAGCCTCCAAACACTTGTAAAGAAAGAACAGGATCTTTGGATAGATCAGTCTCTTCTATTATTACAATGGAATCACTAATTAGCATTCCTTTTTTGCAGGCATATGAAAGAGCATCAGAAAGACAAACGGAGCGATGATAGCACTTAAAACAACACCCAGACGTATAGGTATCCTATCATTCAATTTTTGTTATCGCTTGCATTTATGTGTTAAAAGTATGGTCATCGGGCAATCTGTTTATGCTAATCTATCATTACTAATTAAGACACTTTTTTTACATTTCCTGCATGTTTAAATTTTTATCCAACTAAAAAACGCCCACACAATTGTGGACGATTGATCTGTACCATAATAAAGAATAACCGATTTGTTTATGATTATCATTTTGGTTTAACAATAAATATCAGATAACTAATATCCAAATAAAAATCCCAATCCACAAAGACGTCTTTAATGCTTACACCTAATATGGACTCAAACACCTTAATATCCAGCAATCTTTTTTCAAGCTGCCTTTTACTTAACAATAATTGTTCTTTATTACCCTCGCGAATTAATTCTTTTTCAAGTTCTGTCAGAATCCCTTTACGTTCCATAACCAGAGTTCGACTATTTAAGTACATGGAGTTAAGGAGATCTGGCGCTTTTTGTGCTATTTCACTGACCTTAATCATCTCTTCTTCCAATAGTTCCTTATTAGGAAATTCAGGATAAAAATGCTCCTCGTTGCTTTCGCTATTGTCCATAACTCCAAGCAAAACGCCAGTTTTATTTTCCAGAGACCAATCATAATAAAAGTTCTTTATATGTAGGTCCGCTGATACTCTCAATGTTGCCTTTATCTCCGGAATTAGCTCTTCAAACATTAAATCACGGGTTTCTTCGACTTTTTGATAATTTTTTTGCCCTACCAATAATCGTTCAATGGGAGCTAAAAAATCTTTTAGGTAAATTGAAATAAATGGTTTTTTAATAGATACATATACAGATGTGGGTCCTTTACCAAAGTTATCTCGAAGCAGCTTTCCTATATAACCTGCTATTTCTGAATTTAACGACTTTTTTTCCAATACTCTCATTCCTTATTTCTAATAATTAATTATAGCTTGATAATCATGCTGCTAAATTACACAATATGATATTACCCCACTTTTTTTGTATAATAAACTTTCTTCCAGTTATCGTCTTTGTGAAATTTATAAAGCTCTTAATCAGCCAACATTTAAAAGCCATTAAAACCCCAATATATCCGTTGAAATTTTAATGATTTTTCGGCATTTTAATGTGTTCTCCTGCATGGCAGGGCTGAGATTCAGCCACTATTATAAAGATCTATTATTATATAAGAATATAATATCCCTGTAATTAAATGTTTATTAAATGGAAAATTTGGAAATAGAAAGGTGAACAACAAAATAAATCATTTTTAAAGGAGCTGTTTTACATGGCAGATCGTTACAAGACAGGCGAAAACGTACCAGAAAATGGAACATACGAATTTGATGGACTTACGGACGGCCGTAAACAAAGCAATCCTACAGAAGATGAAAAACAAGTGAAACTTGAGAGCGGAGAAACATTTCCTCCTCTACGCTCCAGTAAAGAAGGAGCTTACTGGAAGAAAGTTAAATAGTTAAAAGCAGGAGCCCCCATTCCAATGAGGAACTTACGGGGGCTCTTTTCTGCTTAAATACAGCTGAGATCGCTTTTCACGTATCACTCTTAACCATACTAATCATTTCTTCGCATAAAGTGGCATTTACCAAACACAATTCAATCATTTTATCCATTGATCCGTCTTTAGCAGCATTAAGCTTCTTAGCAGAATCTCTACAAATTGCAGCACATGCTTTACATATTTCCTCTGAAATTGGGGAACCCGATTCCACTATTTCTTTTGCGTGCTCGTAAGCTTCCTTACTTTTTTTAACTAAATGAATGCACGTTAAAACATGAAATGATTGTTGCTGAAGAGAATTATTCAAGTGCCTCATTTAAAAACCTCCATTTTTTTCCATTAAAAAAAGCCAAAAAAGAACTTGTATTAAAGTTCTTTTTTGGCTTATGTCTAGCTCTATTAGTCTAGCTTATTCCCACCAATTAATTTATTAGTTGTTTTATATCATTTTGAAATTTGATTATATGCAGATAAAAGTACTATCCCTTTTAACCACAATTAAAAGTATCATGTATTGGATTGTTTGTAAAGAATTAAATAGTTAAACAGGGGATATTAAACATAATTTGTTCTTTAATTAATCCAATTTACATAATATCGTTATTGTAAATTATAATGAACTGTACCGTTTTGTATAATCACTTATCTTTGAATCTTCATTTTCATAGAGGTAACCTTAAAAAGAAAGATACTAAGAAAGGATGATTAAATATGGGACAATCTATTGAAGGTAAAATTGCTTATATTACCGGTGCCGGTCAAGGAATCGGCCGTGCTACTGCTATTCAGCTCGCTCGTGAAGGAGTAAACGTTGGACTTATGGCGCGTACGGAAAGTAAGTTATTAGAAGTAGCTAAGGAGGCTGAAGGCTACGGAGTAAAGGCGAGCATAGCTACCGTTGATATTGCAGATATCAAGCAAGTAGAACAAGCAGTGTCAAGCTTACAATCTTCCCTCGGAAATGCGGATATTCTTATTAATAACGCAGGGATTGGAACCTATGGGTCATTTCTTGAAATCGAACCAGAAGAGTGGAAGCACACCCTTGAGGTCAACCTATTTGGAACCTATCACGTAACCCGAACCGTCTTACCTCAGATGATTGAGAAGGACCAGGGAGATATCATTAACATTTCTTCAAGCAGTGGACTTAAAGGGACAGCGGGATCCACAGCCTACAGTGCTTCTAAATTCGCTTTACAAGGAATGACAGAAGCTCTTATGCAGGAAGTTAGGAGAAATAACATTCGTGTATTTACACTTAATCCCAGCTTGGTAGCTACTGAGCTTTCCTTCGGGGAAGAATTGAGTGAGCAGGATAAAGAGAAATATATGCAGCCAGAAGACCTGGCAGAATATATGGTGGCTCAACTCAAACTACACCCTCGTATCTTCATTAAGACATCACTGCAGTGGGCTACTAACCCTTTTTAACTCTATTTATTCACAAGAATCTATTCGAATTTCAATATAGAAAAGCCTTCCGCTTAAATAAGCGGAAGGCTTTAATGATATCTACCTTTATTTATAGTTTAGGAGCGGCAATATTTATTTTTCTTTCATCCATGCAGGCTTACCAAAACCTTTGAATTTCTCATCAATAATCTTCTCAAATTCCTCGGATTGAATGACCTCTTTTATGTCCTTTACAAAAAGGTTCTTCTAAATCTTCTGTTTTAAAAGCTACTCTGTTTCGATAATCGTCCGGCATATCCTCTAACGCTAGAGCATTTGTCAGATCCATCTCTGCAGCCATAGCATAATTTCCTGGTACTGCTGCTAAGTCCTCACTATCTACCAGGCGTGGGAGCTGACCAGCCTCTACTTCCACGAATTTCAAATTTTCAGGGTTCTCCTCAATATCCTTTAGAGAAGCGCGTAGTGGGTCCACATTATCACTGATTGTAATCAGTTCCTCATCTTCTAACACTATTAGTGTTCTGGCAAGGTTAGTGGGATCATTCGGCACTCCTAACGTACTTCCTTCTTCTATACTTTGAACATCTTCATATTTATTGGAATAAAGACCCATTGGTGCTGTTGGCACAATAATAACTTCGGAGAGTTCAAGATCATGTTCCTCTTTAAATGAGTCCAAAAATATTTTATGTTGAAATAGATTAGCGTCTAAATCTTCGTTGGCTAAAGCCTTGTTCGGTTGTACATAATCAGTAAATTCATTATTTGACTGTCGTAAACATTACAAAATCATTATATCGGTAGTATCCGTAACGGATGGCTAAATCTCCTATTCCCCCACCACCGATTGCACCTGCGATAGCGGAATATCCAATTAAACTAATAGCCGTAATAGTTAAACCGCTTATCAATCCCGGTTTAATCTCCGGGAAGATGATATCCATGGAGATGCCCCACAAGCTATTGCTGCTTCAATGCAAAGTCAAGCGGACCATTCACAGGATGGAGGAGCTCGGTCGTTAATTTATCCTTTAATCATGCTTCTCTCACTCTTCCTTTTTTTGTATAATAGACTGAAAACTTAAGAAGAGTGAGGGAGTTCATGAACCGTCAATTATCTTTAATCTTAATTTTCATAGCTGCTACTTTATGGGGCGTCATCGGTATCTTTGTAACCTACCTCTATAAGATGGGATTTACTCCTTTTCAAGTTGTAGCCATAAGGGTATCCACTGCTTTTTTATTCCTGTTTATATATACACTTGCAAAAGACCTGCGTTATCTAAAGATAAAACCTTTAGACAGCCGTTATTTTGTGGGTACAGGCATTATAAGTATTGTATTATTCAATTGGTGTCTATTTAGTGCTATGGAAGAGACCTCCATCTCAATTGCTTTTGTTCTTCTTTACACAGCACCTATTTTTGTAACTATTTTTTCAAAATTCCTCTTGAATGAATCATTTACGCACAGGAAGTTAGCAGCCTTATGTATGACTTTCACAGGTTGTACGCTTGTAATCGGATTGTTTCCAAAGGTGGAAGGTTCCATATCTTTATATGGACTTATCCTTGGTTTAGGAGCAGGACTATTCTATGCTCTTTACAGTATTTTAGGTAAGTACGCTCTCGTAAAATATAACTCGCTGACCGTTACCGTTTACACTTTTTTATTTGCTTCTCTTGCAGCCGTACCATTTAGTCAGATATGGAAGATAACTCATCTATTTAACGATTTGACTTTACTTATCGTAATAGGACTTGGCTTCCTCTCAACCATGCTTCCCTTCCTTTTCTATACCAAAGGTTTGAAAAATGTCGAATCCAGCCGAGCTTCCATAATTGCTACTGTAGAACCTGTAGTAGCTTCGCTGACAGGGTATTTAATCTTCAATGAACAACTTAATGGTTGGCAATACTTTGGGATTGTACTTGTAATCGCGTCTGTCATTATCGTTCAGGATTCTTCAAAGTCTTTACAGCGCAAAAGCCAGATGTCAAACGCTTCTAACATGTGATAGTACAATCTCCGCCCTTCATATTGGATAGCCCGGCTCACATTTACAGGCGGGTTATTCAGAATGTGGTTGAGGTCAGTGAAGAAGGGGTCGTTGCTGATAATCAAATGAGAATATATGAATGAACTTCCTTCATTTAATCGCTATGAAAACTACGATTTATGGGCTCTACTGCTATAGATCATCTCCGTTCCATCAATTAATTCCTTTATGATCTCAGAAACGTGCTTATTTCCGCTCAGGCGTGGACTTTGCCCTGACCACAGGGACATCCATTCCGGCTTATTCCTTTTAGCCGCTTCTTTTCTTAAATTCTTAGTCAGTTCATTTTGTATAGGGTACTCTGGCAATTCATTTTGATAAGGCGTCATTTGTTTAATAAAATCATTTTCTATACCTCTGGCAGGCTTCCCACTAAATACTGAAGTTATAGTCGTATCGCATTCTTTTGCCTGTAAAATAGCTTGCTTATGCTGCTCTTTTGCCCCACTTTCCAAACTTGTAACAAAAGCTGTGCCCATTTGCACACCTTGAGCTCCCAGCATAATAGAAGCGCTTATTCCCCTTCCATCCATAACTCCTCCAGCTGCTAGAACAGGAAGACCGACTTCATCAACTATTTGAGGGACCAAAGACATTGTTCCTATCATTCCTTGCTCGTATGAACCGTGGAACGTACCTCGGTGACCACCAGCTTCACTTCCTTGAGCAGTGACAATATCAACTCCAGCTTGCTCATTAATCACAGCTTCTTCAACTGTGGTTGCTGTTCCTATTACCTTCACTCCACTCTTATGTAATTCTTTTACCAATTCTTTGTCAGGCACACCAAACGTAAAACTGCAGACAGAAACTTTTAATTTTAAAATTTTATTTATTTGTTCCTCAAAAGTAGATTCTATCCTTTCTGTTATTTTTCTGGGTTTAACATGTAACTCTTGTTCATAAGATTGCAGAAGCTTACGGGATCGAGCTACTTGCTTAGAACAATACCGAGGAGTTTTTGGGATGAACATATTTACTCCAAATGGTTTCTGTGTTCTATTCTGAACAGCCTCAATCTTTTCCGTTAACTCATCTGGGTTCAAGTACCCTGCTCCAAGCGTTCCTATTGCTCCCTCATTTGACACAGCTGCAACTAATTCAGGAGTAGTTACTCCACCTGCCATGCCTGCCTGAATTATCGGATAGTCACAATTCAAAGTCTGGGTCACCTCATTTTTATACCACATTAAATGTACATTCTCCTTTCAAATAAAAATCAACTAATACATTGACTTTAACGAAAAATGACTAAATATTCAAAATATTTATTAAAAATTACAAAATTCACTTGTAAAAGGTCTCATTTCCATGTTTTACTAGATTTATGCCATTGGGATGGATTACTAATTCTAGGAGGAATTTGATGCTAAAGAAAATGTTTGCTGTTGGTCTGCTCTCCCTAGGGATGGTAGCAGGAGGTGCCTCAGCTGTCAGCGCTGATGAAGATAAAGACTGTGGAGATTTCTCGTCCGGTGACGAAGTAATGCAGTACTGGAATGACAATAACTTTTCTGCTGAAAACGACCCTGATCGATTAGATAATGATTCAGATGGACAACCTTGTGAAAACCTTACTGAAGACTGGGAAGCTTCTGAAGAGCAAGAATCAAACTCAGAAGAAACGAGCGAATCTTCCGAGTCTTCAGTAAGCAACGATAAAGACTGTGACAGTTTCGAAAATCATGAAGAAGTCATGGCCTTCTGGTATGAAAATGGTTATGACGAAAATAATGACCCTCATGACCTGGACAGAGACAATGATAACTTACCTTGTGAAGTATCTCAGAGTGAGTGGGATTCCTTCGTAGCTGATAAAGAAGATGGGTCAGAATCAAATGGTTCAGATGAAGATACCTCTTCTGAATCAGATGAAGAAGCTTCCGCAGAGCAGGGAGAAGAGGGTGGCGAACTACCTGACACTTCCTCTAATAATCCGCTAATGATGTTGGCAGGTTTGATCGTATCTGCTGGCGCAGGGCTTTTCCTTATTCTAAAAAAACAACTTACTTAAAACTAACTTAAGTCATTCATCCCAATGAAAGTTGGATTTTTGAGCAGGCATTCGGCCTGCTCTTTTTTTAATAGCTCCATTATCCCCCTGTAACTTGGGCCTCTTTTCCATATAATATTTTGATAATGAGTCCTACATATAATTTGGAGCTAGTTCAATTGAAGATGATCAACAAGGAGCACATTCCAACTTCTTAAGATTCGGCCTCATGTGCTTATGATAATGATTTTCTTTAAATTATTCAGTTTCCTTGTTGATTTGAAAATTTGTCCAGTGAATGTTTTAATAATTATGACTATTAAAAGGGAGTTTGTTATTCATTGGATACACAAGATAATACTGACTTTTATTAGTTCCTGGATGAATACCTTTGCAATTCGAAACAGTTAAATTCTGAATATATGAGAACTGTTATATCTAAAGATTTAATCGGTAGAGAAATCCCTCAAGGTAAAGCTAATGACTACGGTTATAAAGGTTCGGTAGAAGGCTGAACTCAAGTACTTTTAAGATCAAGAAATGGAATGGATCCTGACACCCCAACATATTTTTCCAAGCATTTGTACTGGATTCTGCAAGCCATGAATGGAAGCTTTCACGTACATACGTGGAAACTGGTATCTCAAATACATAAGATGCTGCGATTAGTACCAAGGAAAAAAAATGAAGGATAACATATAAGTCCTTCCAGGTTCTTTTCATATTGTTCAAACTTACTTTCGTCAATGGATCAAACAAGTTTATAGTGAAATTTTATCCTGACCAGGCATACTATTATAATAAGCCTTATAATAAGAAGAATTTTCTACATAAATTTAAAGGTAATCGTGTGAAAGAATCAGGTTAGTGGTATAAGTGAATATGACTGAAGAATAGCAAAGGAGGCCCTGACTATTGTTTCAAATGAGTGAAAGCCAGAAAAGACAATTCGACCACATGTTATCTTTATTAAAGAATGCCTCTTCTCCTGAAGAAGTACGTTATTATTTCACAGATATCCAGCAATTTCTAGATACACTGCATACGGATGAAAGAACTCGATTAGACCATATGGAATCAAAAGATCTAGAAAAGTATGAATATATGCTCCAAAAAATGATGGAGGCGTCGACAAAAAAAGAGGTGCTTTATTATGAAAAGGAAATACATGATCTTATTAATAAAATCAGCCCCATAAATTACTAAGTAAAGTAAAAAATATCCAAAAAAGTCTTTATTTTCTGACAAATTAGTTGTATACTGTTCCCATAATGTTCATTATAATATTGATGAATATTTGGGGATAATAAGGCTTGTTTATAAGGCGGAATCTTTGGTCGATGATTAGTGCATATTAGCTTATGTTTCTAAATATCTTCGCAAAGCCGCTTTTTTTTGACTATAAATTTAGGGGGAGTGAATGTGACTAATACACTATTGATCGCCGGTTTAATTGGAGGTCTGACTGGTGTAATCGCTCATTTGATGAGAAATGGCAAAGTATTGGTCTTTCCCAAAAAAAGAATAAGACCGCAGGGACTATATTTAGGTTTTCTAGCCGATTTCCTGATTGGGGCAGCTGCTTCTATATTTGCTGTTACCTACTTAGTTCCTGATCCCGAAGTGTTACGTACCCTAGTTGGAATTTCGATTTTAGCAGGCATGACGGCCGAAAATGTGTTACTGAGAAAAGAACTGAGTACTGAGAAAGCAAAAATTGAAGGATTGGATCGCATCAATCAAAGATTAAAATAACCACCTCGACTCCAGTCCTAATTTTTTTAATCCTTCATCTTCCACTTACATAACCTCAAACCTCTATCCTCATTTAGACGATCCATTCTTTTCATTTCATTTTTCACATTTATGATCTAAGTTTCTTCCTCACTCTACTGTGTACGATCAGTCTACAGGATTTATCCCATTCCCCTAATCATGCTTCTATATATTTGTAAATAGTATTAATTGATGATTTGAATACAGAAATTAAGAAATAAACCTTAACTCGAACAGGTAATTATTCGTTAATTTCCTGGATTAACTATCTTACTTCAAAAGTCTTTAAACTTGTATAGCTTTTCATTTCTTTTGTAAAATAATAGCTAAGGATATCATAAAACCCCCCAATAATTCATATAAGTTCTTTTATATCAACCATCATGGAGGTATAAATATGGAATCATTCATCAGAGCGGATCAGTATAATTACATCAAGGACCAGATAACAACTCTGCTAAGTACGCACACATCAACGATCGATCAGGCTGTCACACAAGCCTTAAAATCTATGACTAGAGAAAAAGTCGTGGATTTATTCTCAGATTTATCAAATGATCAAAAAGAAATTATTGAACAAGTTCAGGATGTTAAAGACGAAACAGACGCTATTTTTTTCCTATCTCGCTTAAAACAGCATGTCTTTACATTCCCCCCGCTTAACGAGAAAACCATTAAACGATTATTTCCTAAAGTAAAAAAACTTAAAGTTCCCTCGTTAGAAAATATTGAATGGAGTACTCTATCTTACTTAGGATGGAATGACTCAGTAGCTAACCGAAAATATATTGCAACCTATAAGAACGGTGATTTACTGGGGATTCAAGGGAACTTCAAGCCTTCTAGGCAGAGTGGCATTTGCGCAATTTGTAAGGAACACGAAGAAGTTGGAATGTTTACCACATCCATTATGCAAAAGACATCAGAAAACCCAATCAGCCGTGGTAATTATATATGTAAGGATAGCGATCGGTGTAACGAGAACTTGAAATCACTTCAATCACTTGATAACTTTATTGAATTAATGACAGAATAAAGAAGCAAAGACCTGCAAAACATCTAGTTTTGTGGGCCTTTGTAAATTTTTATTATTAGGTAGATGATAATCTGGAAAGAAGATGCTCAGATATTCTACGTCCATATCCTATTACTGCAGTAACTCCTTATGGATCCATATAGCAGCGAGGGAACCTTCTCCCATGGCAGCCGTTACTAGTTCTGAGTGAGCAGCTACATCGCCTGACGCCCACAAATTAGCTACGCTTGTCATTTTTGTCCTGGGGTCAATAATAAGATGTTGGTTTTCATTGACTTCAGCTCCAAGCTTTACGGCGAGTTCTGTTCGTACTTGGTTCCCTCCAAAAGCCAAGAAAGCTTTCTTCACTTGGAGACTCTTACCATCTTTCATTTCTATACGGTTTAAACTCCCCTTTTTCTCATGTAATTCCTTTACTTTAGCTGTTTTCACTTCGATATTCTTAGCTGCTAAACGCTGCGTCCACTCAAGGGAAATGTCCTCAAGCTCATGGTTAATAAATATTATATCCCGACTCCAATACAAAAGACTTATAGCCATAGAAGCTCCTGCGTTTCCTGAGCCAATTACTGCCGTCCTTTGGTTCATAATCTCATAACCATCACAATCCGGGCACACGTAAACCGAAAGTCCAAGACAGGGTTTAATTCCTGGAATGGAAGGGATATGGTCTTTTAAACCGGTAGCGAGAAGAAGGTTTCTTCCGCTGAACATTCCTCCTCCGACAGTATATACCGTAAATTCTCTACCATTCTTATGCACATCCTTTACCCTGTCTTTGCGTATCGATACCCCCATGTTTTCAGCATGTTGTCGACCGGCTTTACGAAGTTCTTGTCCACTTACCCCATTAGGAAATCCCAGAATATTACTGTACTTCCTACACAAAGAAGACCTTCCATCCTCAGCATCTATCAGTAACACAGACCTTTTATAACGTCCCAACTGGATGGAGGCTTGAAGGCCTGCAATCCCCCCACCGATAATGATGCAATCGTATTTCATAAGAAGGTCCCCCTTCCAATCCATATTCTTATTCCTATCTTATTGAAATAATTTATGTGATGATCTTCCCTTTTATGCAAATGGATCCCTACTCTATAATCTGGTATCGTTTTAAAAGTCTAATGTACCCATAACAAACTATAAATCCTGATAAGTAAATAAAGAACGAGTAAATAATAATCCATCCGTTATAATACTCAACTTTACCTATATATAAAGCGACATATTCTAGCACTGTAAAAATCAGAGAGTAAAGTAAAATCAGAGCTTTATTATTAACGATCTGAGCTTCTTTTATCAAAGCAAAAGTACTCGTCAGTAATGGAAAATACCCTAAATTGAATGGCATAGCAGGGAGGGAAGGATTATTATGTTCAGGATTAACTTTCCAAAAAATATTAAATCCCCAATCATTTGCTACGAATGCGATTGAAACACCTAAGGTATACATAAGTATAGTTATTTTCGGTTTTCGCAAAAAAATAATAATATTGATACTGAAAGGAAGAATGAAGCCAAGGAGGACATTGGTAAGCATAAAACACCACTTCTTTTTTCACAGTGTGCCCTTAAGACTTACAATTTATTATAAAAAAGACACGGTTAAACTTCCGTATTGATTTTAAAGTAAAGCTCCCGTTTGTTTAATACTTGATTTCGATATATTGGTTATGCGGACTGTCCTCCGGGGGACGATTTCTCTTTCCGGACCTGCGGGAGCTCACCGCTCATGTTCATGAGGCCACTGAAAAACCTCTTTCTACCCAGGGGAGTTTTTGACGTTTGGTGTTGCTTCTCACGACTCGGTTGTCGGTGGGTACTTGCCGCGGGCACGGACTTAGCTAACTTGGGCTTGACCAAGTGGATCTTCGGCTCGCATTGTTACCACAGGCAGTGAAACGAGCGAGGAAGCTCCTGGTAAAAGGAGGATCGACTAAGGTCGTCACGTCCTGTGGGAACGTCGATCGATCCTACGTCGTGTAGGGCCTCCAATGTGGAATAGCCCCGAAAGACACGACCAGTATAAGCCGACCATCAAAAGGATTGCGGTTTCTCAATCCGTTGATGAGCGGCTTATGTCTCGAGTGTCTGGGTGGGAACAAGACGAGTTGTTTACGCAGCCACCATCATCAGATTTTTTGGAAACGGACCCCTTTTATCTTGAAACTGAGTCTTCAAGCAACCGGCGCTATTTCATAATAATCCTCTTGTGAAAAATCAACAATAACCTTTAATAGAGCTAAAAAAAATGAACAAGACCCTTTGTCAAAATAAGGCGCTTGTTCATCTTAATATAAAAAATTTATATACGATTTTCATTAAACCAGTATGACTTAATTTCCTGGTCAGGATGATACTCAATTACTTCCACATTCATCTGATTTTTTTTATCATCTTCAGGTTTTCCTTTTATCTTGTATTTAAAGTTGAGGGCCTGGTCTTTATCAGGTAAATAATATACTTGATCAAATTCTACTGATTCACCATTGTGCACCACAATAAACGCGTAATGTTTATCCCCTTCTTCAAATACCCCTTTTCCTCCTATCATCAGCTTTTGTTGTGCCAATAGTCCAGGAAGTTCTTCTACATTTTCAAAGGTTACTTCTTCTCTTCCGCATCCGGATAGTAAACTGATCATAAGGATGGAAAAAATAATTTTAACTTTCATTTCGATTCCTCTTCTTCCTATTTTAGATTGGAGAATAATGTCCACCCCTTTCCTCATATATCTTATATGGATACCAAAAACAAGGGGAGGCTTTTCTATTGATTCATTATGTAAAAAAAGGCGAAACACTAACTCAGATATCCAGAGATTACCGAAAACCTTTAATGGAAATTATCAAAGCCAACCCGACCATCAACCCAAATATAATTGTACCTGGCCAGCCTATCATCATCCCGGGTTTTCCGAGTCCAGCAAGCATCCCCTACAGTATCGATATTTCACTCAATAACCGTACACTCACGCTAATAAGAAATGGGGGCAAGCAAAAGGAGTATCCCATTGCTGTTGGCCGAATGCTGCAAGGCACACCGACAGGCAGCTTTATTATTATTAACAAAGCTCCCAATCCAGGCGGTCCATTTGGTACTTTTTGGATGAGTTTATCAAAAGAACATTATGGCATTCATGGTACAAATAACCCTAGCTCGATCGGCAAAGCCGTTTCGAAGGGCTGTATTCGTATGTACAATCGGGATGTAGAAGAATTGGCCAGTATCATTCCTATAGGGACTCCAGTTCTTATCCACCGTTAAATCGTCAATTTTAACCCCAAGCCCAAAGACATGATAGTGAAAAATTTCATGCTTTTCTTCCCTAAAAAATCCCCCATGAAGGAGAGACTCCTCTCTAACATGGAATCTCTCTAATTGCCTAGTTCTATACAATATAAATATAAGACTAATTGACCTCACTGGTACTAATAATCTCAATGTTATTTAAAGCTTGAGAAGCTAAACGATCCGCTTCTCGATTATCTTTCCTTGAAATTAAGTGATACTGAGGTTGAATTCCTAATTGAATAAGCTTTTCGTCAATTCGATCTGCCCATTTAGCCAGTGATTCTTCCAGACATGGCCACTCTCCAATCAATTGATTGATAACGACTTGAGAATCACCAATAAATTTTACGGGCAAATGATGTACGCCTAATATATCTAGTTCAAGCAATGCGTTATGAAGCGCAGCATATTCTGCTTCATTATTTGTGTCAAGCTCATGTACTAAAACATTTTTTCTAAGGCGAAAAGATTTGCCATTCTGATCATAGTAGATGGCGCAGCCGAGTCCTGAATTCTTGGTTCCTAAATCAAAACCCCCATCAAAATATACTTTTACGTTATGAGGCTCCGTCTGAATTCCTTTCATATACTCCTTCAATTCTTTTAATGTCCATTCCGTGTTGTAGCTATCTAGAAAAGCAATCGACTTCGCCCGCTTTGTCTTTAACATATCCTCCGCGATCTGAATCCCTTGTGAAGCATGTAATCCATCCGAAGTAAATTCAGCCTCAGTACCTTTTGGAACTTGGTACACCATTTTCATTCTTACATCCATGAGGTGCTCCCCCTTTGCTTTAGATATCTCTTTATTATGTTCCAAAACTTTTTTTTACACTATAAGAGTGGTAAGAGCGCTCTCTCCAATATACTAATTCGCTTTAGTGGAAACAGATTTTTTAGTTAACAAGCAGCTATTTAACTTGTCTTTTATCTACTATGCTAACTTATATTAATAAGAGTGAGTAAGAAACGCATAGACTTAGTCTATGCGTTTCTGTGACCTAATATCATTCAGCTAAGTCTCCTAAACCAAGTGTTGTTTACAAATTCTTTTATAAAGCAGTACAACAGTGGCGGAGACAGCAAAAATCGTTAAAGGTAATGCGGCCCATCCACTTTGCAAAGTTTCTATAATAATCGCAGTAAATGGCCAGGTTAATGTTAAGAAATAAGGCAGACTGAATTTCATTTCCATTAAGAAATAATGAGCTGTGAAGGCTGCTAAAAACAGAACAACTAATTGCCATGACAACCCTAAAAAGTTACTCAGTGGCAAACCATAATAATGAAGGGCAGAGGCTAAATTAGCGAAAACGGCTACTGTCGTCCAGCCAAAATATAAGGCAAACGTAAGAAGAACAATTACTTTCTCGGAAAATTTTAAAGAAACTGAAAGAAGCTCCCGGAATACGATTCTAAGCGCAACTCCCATTGTCATAAAATTAATACGGTGGCAGGAAGCCATACATTCAATGCAGCCAAAGCCTAAAAATATGAGAGTAGATTTAAAGGAAATATTATCCAAATATTTATAGTTATAAGTGACCAAAGAAGAAAGGCGTAGTCTGCTGGGATAATAAAAGGATCGCTTCCAGACTCCTCAAAAAGCGAACCGAAACGTTGAGCAATTATTACTGTTATGGGCTGGGATAATGCTGTCAGCAGTACAATACTACGTTTAATTATTTTCCATTTATCTTTCAGCCAATGCCACAGCCTCTTCACCTATCTTCCCTTCTTGTTTACCTACTTTATATTATTATATCCTCTTCTTAACAACAAATAAATGGCAAGCATCTAACCTATTCCTATACAATTCAAAGTGAACATAATTTTATAAACAATAATTTTAAAAAAGCGCCTGCTCTGTGAGCAGGCGCTTCTAGTCCTAAGAAGCTTCTTTAAATAGTTCAGCTACAATTTCATAGGAGCGAATTCTTGCTTCGTGGTCGTAAATCTGAGATATGACCATCAATTCATCAGCCTGTGTTTTATCAATAAAACTTTGAAGTTGTTCTCGAACAGATTCCTTACTTCCAATGATTGAAGATCCTAATTGCTGGCGAAGAGCCATTATTTCTCTTTCAGACGCCACTTCCTCAATACTTTCAACAGGCGGCTGCAGCGGTAGTTCCGTGTTCCGGATCAGATTTAAAAACTGTTGATATAAAGAGGTAGCTAATCGTTCTGCTTCTTCATCTGTATCTGCAGCAATAATGTTAACTCCCAGCATCGCATGAGGACTCTCCATAGATTCTGAGGGTTGGAATTGACTGCGGTACAGATCAAGAGCAGCCAGTGTATTGTTAGGTGAAAAATGACTTGCGTAAGCAAAAGGGAGACCAAGCTGGGCTGATAATTGGGCACTAAATCCACTAGAGCCAAGCAGCCATACAGGTATATTTAAACCGGTACCTGGTATAGCACGGACCTTCTGTTTACCAGAACTTAAAGAAGGATCAAAATACGTGCGAAGTTCATTCAACAATCTTGGAAAATCCTGCCCGTCACTCTGTAGTTCTCTTCTCAAAGCCTGAGCTGTTACTCCATCAGTACCAGGCGCTCGTCCCAGACCTAGATCAATCCTTCCCGGATATAATGTTTCAAGAGTTCCAAATTGTTCCGCAACAACTAAAGGAGCATGATTAGGAAGCATAATTCCACCGGAACCAACTCTAATAGAACTTGTATTACCTGCTACGTGGCCAATTAATAATGAGGTGGCCGAGCTCGCAATAAAAGGCATATTATGGTGTTCTGCTAACCAGTAACGATTATATCCCCATGCTTCCACATGCTGTGCCAGATCAATTGTATTTTGAAAAGAAACAGCCGCTGACCCCCCTTCTGTAATAGGAGATAAATCCAATACAGAATAAGGAATAGATTGAATCTTCTTTTGTATATTAGACATTAAACTTCATCTTCTTTCTTTTAAATTAATTACAGTAAATCCAATAATAGAAGCGTATCAGGGACATTTGTTTTTTCAAAATAAAACGATTCCGAACTATATCATTAGATGGTAATGGTGCTTTCCCACTGATTATTCAACTACTACTATTACAATATAATTATAAGTTTAGTTTAATTTTTTGAATTTCATGTTTATTCTGAATATGGAAGGGTATCAGTTGGAGCACAAGGAGATTTATTTATTAAAATATTATTCTTGGCTAATGAATAACCTCGATGAAGCACACCATGAATCAATATTTAAAAGGAGTGTTTAATTGTGGAAGATCTATATCCATCCAGGTACAGTAGTGAGCCCGAAATTGTAAAAAGGAAGGATCCTGTTATTCATACAGATCGTTCAAAAGACCATGAGTCACCTTTGTCGACCGAACAACTTGATTTCTATGAACAAAATGGGTTTCTTCAAATAGAAAGCTTCTTTTCTGAACAGGAAGTTTCTGAAATGCAGAAAGCAATATTCGAGCTGCAGAATTCTAATCAGGACAGTGAATCGGATATGATTATCCGTGAGCCGGAAGGAAACGAAATTCGTTCTATTTTTAAAGTTCACGATAGTGATGAGTATTTTAAAAAAGTAGCTAATGATCAGAGAATATTAGATATTGTGAACCATTTACTCGGAAGTGAAGTTTATATTCATCAGTCACGAATTAATTATAAGCCTGGATTTACCGGCAAAGAATTTGATTGGCACTCTGACTTTGAAACGTGGCATGTAGAAGACGGCATGCCACGAATGAGAGCCGTAAGTCTATCTATTGCATTATCAGATAATTACACATTTAATGGTCCGCTTATGCTTGTACCAGGTTCTCAAAATTACTATGTGAAATGCGTCGGTGAGACTCCTGAAGATAATTACAAGGAATCTCTAAAAAGACAGAAGTTAGGAGTACCTGATCAGGAAAGTATGAGATGGCTCGCCGATCAAGGAGGAATTTCTGTTCCAACAGGTAAAGCAGGAGCTATAACGCTGTTTGAATCCAATACTATGCATGGTTCAAACGGAAATATAACACCCTATCCTAGAAATAACATGTTCATGGTTTATAACAGTGTAGAAAACCAGCTGGTTGAACCTTTCTCCGGGAATCAGGCACGTCCTGATTTTATCGCAGAACGTAATCCTAAACTTAAAGTAAACAAATAAAATAAAGCGCCAAGCCTTTGAAGGCTTGGCGCTTTATAGTTCTATGAAAGGCATATAAGAATGACGTTTAGTGAAATTCAGTCCGCACTTGCTATTTATCTACTATCCTTCCCACACTCAGAACGGAAAGGAAAGAGCATTTAATGATCAGCTATAGAAACGAATTTTAAACATACCGCTGAACGTTAAATTAAATTAAATAAGTCTCTTATTACTATGGAGAAGCCAATGACAAACGTAAGCAGATAAATAAAACCTTCACTACGATGTTTAGCTTTAACATTCTCGAATCCGAACAGTAAGAAAACTACAGGTAAAAAATAAAAAATGAAGTTCGGAAGTGGATCAAAGTTTTCATTCATTAATCGGTAGCTAAATAAAAATATAGAAATTATCGCTAATAGAAGAGTTATTTTCCTAAATAAGTTCACATTCCTCGCCCCCTTATGAAAAAATTTGCGCTCCACCACTATTAGTTGATTTTCCAAAAATCCCCCGGTCATATTGTATAATAAATTCCACATGACGCTGGGTATTAAACCCTAGGGCAGTATAAAACCAAAAAAAGACCGCTTCCTTTTGCATAAGCAGGAATCTCCACTATCACTTTCTTCTCATCCCCTTTATAATGATAGGGGTATGAATTATATAGAAGGAAATAGGTGTTTCACATGAGTTTACTTACAGTAAAAGAATTAAGTCACGGTTTCGGAGACCGCGCTATCTTCGAAAATGTTTCTTTTCGTCTATTAAGAGGCGAACATATAGGTTTAATTGGTGCTAATGGGGAAGGTAAATCAACCTTCATGAACATGATTACCGGTAAAATAGAGCCTGATGCTGGTAAAATTATTTGGTCTAAAAACATTCGAATAGGTTATTTAGATCAACATGCTGATCTACAGCAAGGTATGACAATAAGAGATGTTTTGAGAACTGCATTCCAATATCTATTTGATATGGAAAGTGAAATGAATCATCTGTTTGCAAAGATGGGTGAAGCGGATCCCGAGGAACTCGAAAACCTTCTTGAAGAAACCGGTCAGCTGCAAGACACGTTGACTAACAATGATTTTTATACGATCGATGCAAAAGTTGACGAAGTTGCTAATGGACTTGGACTTGATGAAATCGGACTAGAGCGTGATGTTACAGACCTAAGCGGTGGACAGCGTACAAAAGTGTTACTTGCTAAGCTGCTTTTGGAGAAACCTGACATATTATTATTAGACGAGCCCACTAACTATCTCGATGTGGAACATATAGAGTGGCTGAAAAAATACCTCGTGGAATATGAAAACGCATTTATCCTCATTTCCCATGATATTCCATTTTTGAATAGTGTCGTAAACATCATTTATCACGTGGAAAACCAGGAATTAACCCGATACCCGGGCGACTACAATGAATTTTTAAAAGTGTACGACATGAAAAAGCAACAGCTTGAAGCCGCTTATAAAAAGCAGCAAAAAGAAATTGCTAATCTAAAAGACTTTGTAGCTCGTAATAAAGCCAATGCTGCGACGAGTAAAATGGCAATGTCCCGACAGAAGAAACTTGATAAAATGGACGTCATCGAACTTGATTCCGAAAAACCAAAACCTCAATTTAACTTTAAACAAGCTCGAACCCCAGGGAAATATCTGTTTGAGACTAATGATCTTGTGATCGGGTATGACGAGCCTCTTTCCAGACCTCTCAACTTATCTATGGAACGCGGGGAGAAAATTGCATTATCTGGAGCGAACGGAATTGGTAAAACTACACTATTAAAAAGCATTCTTGGGGAAATACAGCCGGTTGAAGGCTCCGTTCAATTAGGAGATCATCTTCATATTGGCTATTTTGAACAAGAATTGAAAGAAACAAGCAAAAACACGTGTATTGAAGAAATTTGGGAGGAATTTAGACATTTCACCCAATATGAAGTGCGTGCTTCCCTTGCAAAATGCGGCTTAACAAAAAAGCATATTGAAAGTAAAGTGCAAGTACTAAGTGGCGGGGAAAAAGCAAAAGTACGTCTCTGTAAATTAATTAACAAAGAAACAAATCTTCTTGTACTCGATGAACCTACCAACCACTTAGATGTAGATGCGAAAGCAGAATTGAAGAGAGCTTTACAGGATTATAAAGGAAGTGTCCTGCTTATTTCTCATGAACCAGATTTCTATATGGATGTTGTTACAGACGTATGGAATTGTGAAGATTGGACTACAAAAGTTTTCTAATTGTACATTCAAACGTCCAGAACATGTATCATGTTCTGGACGTTTGTTATTCTCAATTGATATTTCTCTTTGCGATCTTAAAATAATCCATTGTAGAGGTTTCTTCAAATCCGCAAGTCTGATAAAGACTTAGGGCATTCCTATTTTTCACTGCCACTTGAAGCTTAATATCATGGACTTTTATTTCATTCAGTTTCTCTATAGAGCATAATAAAATTTCTCTTCCATACCCCATGCCCCGATAATCTGGTAGTACTCCTAAACCATAAATTGCACCGGTGCTGCCTTCCCTAGGCAAGTGCACTTTCCCTATACATGATTGCTCAAGCTCAGCCAAATATATATCAACCCCATGCTTAGCCTCTTCTTCTGGAAGAGTGAGTTCAGTGCTGGGATCAGTTTGAAAGAAAATGTTATTTTGTTTCGCAATTTCTTTTGCGTCCTTATTCATTGATTTTCTAAGGGACTTCTGCCTAGGAGCCGTCTTCTCTACTGGCTCATTCATCAGAAACATTTCATATTCAGACTTGTCATAGTGAGCCCTAGTAGATTTAATAAATGTTTGACCTGAGTACGAACGGTGATCAGCTAGTAATAACATATCTTCAGATGACCTTCTGAGCCACTCACCTTCGACCAATCCATATAGTCGGCTGAAGACTCCCCTTCTTCTGTAATCCGGGTGAACCATTCCATTCACTTCCATCACTTCGGCTCCGAATTGACATATACCGATGTATCCTATAAGCATTTCTCCCTCATAAAACATAAATTCATTGGACTTATTTATGTCTTTCATTTCATCAAAAGAATGACTAAGTTTATAATCAAGTTCCAGTTTAAGCGATAGATTATCATGTGCTATACAGGCTTCCATTAGCTTTGTAACTCTTTTATAATAGTCATAACTCGGGAATTCTTTAATGACTATACTGGGTCTTTTAATTGGAACCATAAATTCTCATCTCCTTTTTAAGATCTTTAGTTATAGAATTATAGTCAAGAAAACCTGACGGGCTTGCCCCGAGGTAGAAGGGAAATAATGTCGTAAATTATCTAGTGATATTTATTCTTCTGGTTAGGAAATCAGTCCATCTTTCTTTTAAAATGAGATCTTATATACCCTTTGAGATTATGCTCCAAAAAAGAACGCTTATATTAAAAGAGTACCTTTAATATAAGCGTTAGCTTAACTTATTTTCGATATAAGTTATCCACCTCACCAGCTGCCAGGGAGTATTCCATAAGAAAAATCATCCCACTATCATTTCCCGCAAACATTTCAACTAACCATGAAAGATTTATCACTAATCAGATTGGGATAAAACATTTAAACCAATACCTCACGCGGACGCGTATTTTTATACCAGTGATAGCATAGTAACACGATAATAAAGAGGTCAATAAAGTCTCCACCATAGTACATAAGCTTTCCACCTGTCTGTGCTTCTTGTACACCAACTCCCTCAGGGGGATGAGCGTAGATATATTTTGAGAGAATACCGTGGGCTGCCAAGGCGCTAATTAAAACGATGGATCTGTATATATAACTGAGCCGGTGAGGAATAGGGTCAATGTAAATTAATGATGCTGTAAAAATGTAACCTGCTGCAAAAATATGGACATGCACTAAGATATGAACCATAAGGTTCGTATGCATCCAGCTATACAAACTGGTCGTATAAAGAATCCAAAGACCGCCAATATTCAGTACAGAGGCTATTATAGGATGACTAATAAAACGGACAGGATAACTACGAAGAAGGCTGGCTACAACTTTCGCTTGTCTAACAGGAAGTGACCGTAAAAGTAGGGTAACGGGAGCTGACATAACTAGTAAAACAGGAGCAAGCATACCAAGCAGGAGATGACTGACCATATGCATAGTAAAATTGCTCATTGCCTGATATGCGATTGGTCCTATAACAGATATAGCAGCACAAACTATACCAAATGCGAAACTAACATACCGATACCAGGGCCATACTTTTAATCGATTATGACGGCTTGAAAGCAGTCCTGCCCCTATATACAACATAACGGTAAGGAGAGCTCCCATACTTAAAAGTAGAGCGGACAGACCGGTTGTAACATTTGCAATCTGAGCGTGATTCACTATTGTTTTCTCCCGCCTGAAATGCTGTTACTTCTTCGGGTCTTATATAAAATTATGCTTCCTGCAATAATCATCAGTACAGCTGATCCATTCCATACAAGATCGTATGGTAATAGATCCTCCACATACCGTATCTGGTGAATTCGCATCAGTTTATGTTGAATGGTTCCATCATAAAGTTGAAATCCTCCCGCTCCAATTAACACGGCTCCCCACCATTTGACAGGCCAGAAGGCATTTCTACGGCGCAGATCAGCCACTAAAAATAAAGCTGCCACTGTTGCAAACCAACTGAAAGCATGAAAGAATCCATCGGATACTAACCCGATATCGGTGGTTGATTTATCGTAAAAATGATGCCAGTGTAACAATTGATGAAAAACGGTTTCATCAATAAAAGCAGCTACTCCTATACCAAACAATATACCTGCACCTATGTTCCTAAACGAATACCTAAGCTTTTCTTCATTATTTGATATGTTATTTCTATTTATTTTTTCTGTCACCTTTTATAGACTCCTCACTATATTTTGTGTCCCCTTTTAAAAATTCCATTTTTACCCATACCTTATAATGTGAAGATGTAAACCTGATAAAGATCATATATTTCCTAATTTCGAATGGATCGCTGTGCTTTTTATATATTAAGCTGTGTTAACCTCCGTGTTGATTTTAAGGTTAAGCTCCCGGTACTAGAAGATTCGATTTCGAAATAAATGGATCCGTTACTAAAATGTGGAGGAAAGTTTGTTGAGAAATAAGTCGCTTTCCTGCGTTCCTATAGGACGTAGGGGCGATCGATATGGCCACAGGTCGTTTCACTCCCTGTGCGGGACTCGACTCGTTATGGCTCATTACATTCAGTAGCTAGCTAAAATATCTATTCGATGAAACGAGTAACATCTTCAAAGAAAGAGTCTTCACCGCTCCGATTTTTATGATAGATGCTCAACTTTGATAAATCAGGTGTCTGACTGTTAACAGCCTGATATTTTTTGTGAGCAAGGAGAAGAATAGTAACTAGGTCTCCTCTTCCATACACAGATATCTCGTAAAGTTGTATAGGAAATGAAGTAGGCAGTTGAACTACCCCCACTTACTCGCTGACACTCCTTGAAGTTGGGGGATTCCTAAGAGCACGAACCTAACGGTTCATTCAAATGATTAGGCTAGTCCCGTCGCACCGACGGTTGTAAGGATTCTTTGAATCTCCTTCAATATATTGAAGCTCGCATTTAGGTCGCGGTCGTGATGGCAGCCGCAATCTGGGCAATCCCACGTTCGAACAGCGAGATTCTTTACCTCACGGTTTTGGTATCCGCACTTGGAACACAGCTGTGAACTCGCAAAAACTTTCGATACGGGTACCAACTGCTTCCCGTACCACTTTGCTTTGTATTCGAGCATAGACGTGAACATCGACCAGCTCACATCACGAATCGATTTGGATCGTTTTCGGTTTTTGAGCATATTGGAAATTTGGAGATTTTCTACACCGATCACATCGTGGTTTTTGATGATTTCGGTAGAAATCTTATGCAGATAATCTTTGCGGGAGTTCGCTATCTTCTCGTGAAGTCTAGCTACTTTAATACGTTGCTTATGCCAATTCGAAGATCCCTTTTCCCTTCGGGAAAGGATACGTTGAGCTTTTGCTAGTTTCTTTTCGGTCTTACGTAGGTATCGTGGGTTTTGATAGGTGGTGCCATTCGAGAGAGCAGCGAAGTCTTTCAATCCGAGATCAATGCCAACATAAGTGTTGGATTTAGGAAGTTCCTGAATATCTGTTTTAACAAGAATGGATACAGAATATTTTCCGGTCGGATTGCGGCGAACCGTCGCACTCAAGATGCGACCTTTCACTTCACGGCTCTTGGCAAATCTCACAAGCCCCAGCTTAGGCAGCTTGATTTTGCGATCCTGGATGGCAATATTTCCGTTTGTGCATTTTGTGGTGTAGGACTGGACTCTGTTCTTCTTTGATTTGAACCGTGGAGCTTGGTTTTGCTTTTTGAAAAACCGTTCATAAGCGTCAGAAAGATGTTTGACCGAAGTTTGGATCTTGTATAATCCAGAAAACAGCAAAGCACAATAGGCTTCAATAGTTTATGATAAGTTGCCGCTTTCTTCATCATTAAACAACTTCCAGGCTCCGTTTCTTTCCTGTCTACTTATAATACGAGCGGTAAGTTGCTGAATCAATTCTTCTTCATGAAGATTAAGGGTACGTAATAAAATAATCATATAAGCATTCGTAATAATTTCAGTTTCAATGGATAATTCCAGAATCCATCCTTAATTTGCTGTTCTATAAAGAGATTAATAAGCCGCATTATTTCTAATTCAACGATCTCCTCCAACCTCGTCCCTCTTTCTTCTACCAATAGTTTAAATGTATTCATCATGCGCTACATACACGCTGTGAAAGGAGGCGGAAGCTAATGTTAAGAAAATGGATAACGAATCATAACCAGTACTCCCTGTTAAAGGCTGAATTAAAAAATAAAATAAAAGAAAAAACCACTTCTACCCTCTCGAAAGAAGAAAGAAAGCTTATCCTGAGCATTCGCGATAAAACGAAGCAAAAAAACAGGAACAATGTTACTAGAACCATGGCTTATCTGGAATATTTCAAACTTCATCCAGAGATCCATTGGTCTTTGCTAGCTCATTTAGTTTCCAGAAATGCCGGCTGGAATATGACTGATTTAAAAGGAGAATTTTTGACCAGGCTGCTTACCCCAAAAGAACAAAATGATTTTTACCTTTTCCTTGAAAGAGGAAATTGGCTCATATTTCAGGATGCCTATCCGCAGTTATTACTTTACGAAGCGAGCAAGAAGCAAAATACCTCCTTATTTCACTTACTGACTCATTTGAATGTATCACGATTTATGGAGCCTTTTTGGATGCACTTTTGGAAAAATCAATCCAGTTCGCTGCTCACGACAGCCTTAATTATAAACGAACAAAATTATATCGAGAGCCGGGTTATCCTGAATGTTCAGTATCAAAAAAATGTGCTTGATACCATCTTATTTAGACTACAAGATATATTTGACTTGAATCACATACTTATTCCTTATGAAACGCAAAATACTAAAAAAACAACTTTTGTAGGAGGAACCGTTCATCATTTTTCTTCATTAGAAGATCGTATTCTTTTAGGTAAAAAACTTTATCATGATCTTTATTCCATTAAAAGCCGTCTTAATTACATCATAACTTGGACAGAGCAGCATCCTCATACAGGGTCACGTCACGATTTTTGGCCTCATCTTTTTACCGAGGTTAAAAAAACTTTACCTAGTTCCAATCAAATGCTACCTCATACGCCGATTGAACTGAATAAGCACAGTCCACGTATTTACAGTCCTAAACTTAAAAATGTTTGGGAAGATTGGACACACTCTGCTGCTGAGGAGGGGGATTGGTTCAAGGACATGACGATGTTCCCATTAGTTAAGAAGAAGATTAATCACAAAGAAGAAAATGTATTAAACCATTACTGGAATACGATCGAAAAGCTGGAGATAGCGGTATTTGCTAAGAAATTATTTACTCGTAATCCTCGTTATTAGATAATGAAACCTTCTTTCCAATACAAAATGAAGGCGGGCGTGGGAGCGTTAAATATCACTGGGAAGCTAATCATTGAGAATTTCACTATCCAAACCAGCCATATGGACAGCATGACTTAATACACGAAAACGTCCCTTTAACTTATGAAAAGGGACGTTTTCGTTTTCTCTTCAACCAATATCAAACTTTTTTTTAAAGACCGAACTCAATTCACTCCATACATCAAACATGTTTCCATCTATATCGTAAAAAATAAAGTTCTTGCCGCCATGGCCTCTGTTTTCAAATGGACCAACCTGAACTCCTTGACTAGCCAATTCGTTATAGAGTATTTCAAGCTCCTCTTTACCATTTACTTCAAAGGTTAACGAAAAGCACTCTTCACCTCTCTCATCAATAAAATTGGCAGTTTCTTTTTCTTTTGCTTTTACAAGAAAGAAACTTAGGTTCGCCATATTAACTATAGCTTTATTCTCATCTTTGTACGTGACATAAGCTCCTAATTTATCTACATACCAGTCTGCTGCTTCATCCACACGTTGAACAGGTATATAAATCGTTCCTACCCTGAGTAGATTTTTTGTCATACTTGGGATCTCCCCTTACTTTCAATGAATATTGTTAAGAGAACTAAATGGGTAGAGCGCAAGTTCTTTGATTTTCGATTAATAAATGACACCATTAACTATTATTTCTAAGACCCTGTAAAGTCCCCAAACAAGCAGCAGAAGACTTAATGTACATACTATTAAAAACTCGTATATTCTTTCTTTCCGCTTCAACTTCATAATAGAATAGCCACTCATTAATGCTGCTGCTATAATGATCGCTAAGCTCTCATCCAATGTAGATTCTGTAAACGACTGTAAGAGCGCAATAATTACAATACCAAGGATCGCTAGTCCTTTTTTCTCTACTGAATAAAATTCCTCCTTTAAAATTATATCCCTAATTTGTTTCCAATTGGGCATGTTTGACCACCTGTCCAACCCCTTCAGGCTGTAGTTAACGATTTATTTGAACGACCTTCATTATATTTTTACCTAATCTCTGTGAAAAGAGATTGTAGAGAGATCTCCAAACTCTAGCCTTTATTGTATTCTCTGTGTAACCAAAATTATAGGAGTACGTTTCGAACGAGTATTAGGTAAGCGATCATGGGTGTGACAACGGTCTTGCGTCAGCTGGTTCCATAATCTTAATTTCTATTCCCAGGCTTAATAATCCTTCCTTTCTATTATTAAAAACCCCGCCTTATTGTAAGAGAGGGTGTTTTCATGCTGGGAATCATCCTCCAATATAGCGGTTATAAAGCGTTTTGGCTTCACTTATATCTTTCGTATCATGAACGAGTACGCGACCATCCTGAAAAGCTACCAGCCGGCGCCCTTCTACCGTAAGATTCACAAGAAATGAATTACCTTCTACTTTTCCGTTCTCGACAGCTTGAAGCCTGTCAGAGAGTTCATCCAGGTTTCTTTTCCCCTTGTTTGCTGGACGAATTTGCACCGTGTCGCGTCCGCATAATACCGCTGTTCTAGATAAATTTACAGGATCGAGATGGGGATAGGTGGATGCCTCACCGCAAGAAGGACAATCATCTTTTTTTAGTTTTTCTACCTTGATCGTTGACTGCTGGTTTTTCCAAATATCGAAATAAAACAGGTTTCTTCTTAGAGATTTGTAATCTTCGACTAAAAGCTTCAATGCTTCGGTAGTTTGATAAGCAGCGACAATTTGAACGGCAGGGCTGATAATCCCTACGGTGTCGCATGTTTCCCCTCCCATAGGAACAGCTCCTAACAAACATGAGAAACAGGGAGTCTGCCCTGGAACTATAGTATAAGAAAGTCCATAACTGCCTGTGCAGGCGCCGTAAATCCAGGGTACTTGAAATTTCTGTGAAGCATCATTAAGAAGTAGCCTGGTTTCAAAGTTATCAGTAGCATCAATCATAATGTCTACACCATCGATCAGTTCCTCAATTTCGTGAATCGAAACATCCATGATTTCACCTGATATATTGATTTCTGAATTTATTTCTCTCAATCGATCGGCTGCAGCTACTGCTTTTGGAATACGTTCCACTGCATCCCTCTCAGTGTAAAGCTGCTGGCGCTGCAGGTTGCTCCACTCTACATAATCCCGATCGACTACCGTGATTTTCCCAACACCCGCACGGGCCAACATTTCCGCATTACTTGTTCCTAAAGCTCCTGCTCCTATTAAGAGCACATGCTTTTCATTTAGTTTTCGCTGTCCATTTTCGCCAATAGGTGAAAACAATATTTGTCTAGAATATCTTTCCTTCAACCAATGCTCATTCCTTCCGTAGGGCTGCTTGCGGTCGCGTAAGTTTTCTTAGGGATTCGACCTGCTTCATAGCCTAATCTGCCGCCCTCGATCGAGAGCTTCATCGCCCGGGACATTTTTACAGGGTCTTCCGCATGAGAAACAGCCGTATTTAGTAAAACACCGTCAGCCCCAATCTCCATCGCCTGAGCTGCATCGGACGGGGAACCTATGCCCGCATCTACAATAACTGGAACTGTTGACTGTTCTATAATAAATTGTAAGTTTAATGGGTTGATAATTCCCTGACCGGAACCAATCGGTGAAGCTCCAGGCATAATGGCATGCACCCCTAATTCCTGCAGCCTTTTTGCAAGCATAACATCATCCGAAGTGTAAGGCAGCACTATAAATCCTTCTTCCAATAGTATCTCCGAAGCTTTTAATGTTTCAATTGGATCAGGGAGCAAGGTGCGCTGATCACCGATTACTTCTACTTTGATCATATCGCATAATCCAGAAGCTTTAGCCAGCTTAGCCGTTCTGACTGCTTCCCCTGCCGTTTTAGCACCCGCCGTGTTTGGCAGCAGTGTGTATTGATCCGTATCAATCATTTCCAAGAAATTAGGCTGATCTGCTTCAAAGATATTCATCCGGCGAACGGAAAAAGTTAAAATTTCTGCTTCGGAAACTTCTACAGCTTGCTTTTGAATGGAATAGTCAGGATATTTTCCGGTGCCCAGCAACAACCTTGAGTGAAAATTACGATTAGCTATGGTTAACATTTTTTCATCCTCCTCCAACAAATTGAACAATTTCTATCCGGTCCTCATTCGTTACAGCTTCTTCGGCGTGTAAAGATCTATCCACGATCACTTGATTTCTCTCGACAATACCAACCTTATTATTTAATTTAAAATAGGCCAAAAGCTGCTCCACGTTCGTCACATCATCCGGTACTATCATTTCCTCGCCATTAATAAAGAGTTTCATAATGAACTCACCTCCATATGGTTTTGAAAGCGAGCAGGTGAAAAAGCTGATAAATCTGTTATGAGCTTCGTTTCCCCTGCAATATAATCTGCCATTACCTTCCCAGTAACGGGACTTAATAATATCCCGTTACGATAATGACCCGTGCTAAAATATAAGCTGTTCAATTCTGGATGCGCTCCCATAATCGGCAGACCGTCTCCAGTCATAGGTCTCGTCCCAGCCCAAATCCGATCAATTTCTGCTTTCCCCAGTAAAGGCAGAAGCCTCTTGGCTTTACGAACCAATCCTTCGATTCCCTCCATGGTTACTCGCTGGTCAAATGTATAAGGAGTAGAAGTTGCTCCAACAATAATTTCCCCGCCTTTTTTCGGGACGAGATAGCACTCATCCGTAAAAATGGTTGTATGAAGTATCGGTTTTTCTGTTTTAACTGCTAGAGCTTCTCCCTTTACAGGGTATAAATCCTGTTCTTTACCAGGTAAAAAACGACGACTCCACGCTCCGGCAGCCACTAGAACGGCACTTCCATAAAATTCTCCAGCGTCTGTAGCTACTCCTACTACTTGATTTTGTTCACGTATTAACTGATAGACATCAGTAGATTCACGAAAAGTCACTCCGTTTACAGCTGCAGCCCGCGCAAAAGCCTCGGTAAGATCTGGAGCTGATACATGGCCTTCTTTAGGAAACCATATACCTCCAACTAACGAATCTGTCAGACATGATTCCATTTCAACTATTTCTTCTCTGTCTTTCCAGAATGATTCTTCCCCTTTCAACTTTTGATTTGCAGCGATTTCTCGGTAACGAACTCTCTGTTCTTCCGTAAAAGCTAGTCTCATTATCCCCTTTTGTGAAAGCCCAATGTCTATTCCAGTCATGTCATTTAACTCTCCAGCTAAGTTTGGAAACATCTCTCGGCTCGTACGCGCCAATTCGTACATAGGGCTGTCCTCTTCCAACTCCGTTTGCACCCCGAGCATCCCAGCAGCTGCACTTGAAGCTTCTTGTCCAAGAGCCCTTTTCTCCAAAACTAAAACCCGTTGTCCTTTCTTCGATAGATAAAAAGCTGTAGAACAGCCTATGATCCCTCCGCCAATTATAATCGTGTCGTACTTCTTAGGCATGATAACAACTCCTTTGAATCCTTGATTGAAACCTCCAGGCTTTCTCCCCAGGGTGGTGTGCTTCAGCAATGGAAGACATTACGGCTATTCCATATACCTTTGTTTGAAGAATGCTCTCCAAATTGGATAAGTGAATTCCTCCTATAGCTATTACGGGTATGGAAACCGCTTCGGTTAAAGAAGCTAATGATTTCACGCCTTTACCCTTAAGTCCCGACTTACTTTCGGTCTGATAAACATTTCCGAAAAGAAGGTAATCAGCCCCCTCCCTTTCTTTTTGGCATCCTGCTTCCAATCCATGAATGGAACAGCCTACTCTCAGATTAGGATAGAGTCCTTTCACCTTCTCCGGTGAAGGCCCTCATTCTGGAAGTTGAACTCCTGCTGCTCCCCATTTTCCAGCTACTGAGTAGTAAGAGTTTACAATGATTTTTGTACTTGGTATCCCTTCTTTTATAAGAGTGTACACCCATCTCTCTATTTCTTCTTCCTCCCGGTGCTTTTCACGAAGGTGTATAGCTGTGACGGAGGATTGTATTAACAGGGCAGTTGACAGAATTCATCCAACTCTTTATTTCCATCTGAAAGAACATGAAGTTCCCGCTTCAAACTCAATTCACTTCCTTTCCCATAAAAAAACCGCTCCCCATAAGGAAGCGGTTTTATAGCAGATATTTGTACACACATATGCTACACCCTCTACTTTCCTACGCTGGTATCGTCCAGATCAGGTTCTAGGGTTCAAACGCATTTGTCTCAGCCCGAAGGCACCCCTAGTAGAGCTTGTTTCAATATTTAGTTAAGTTCAGTATAACATTGGATCTTTTTAAATTCCAATATATGCAAATCTGATCTAGAAGAAAATCTTTCCTAAACAGGCTGTAAGTATACAGAAGTCTGGTGATGATGATGAATTCATCACGTTTCTCATTTGAAATAGAACGTAATCTTTGACTCTTTTATCTACTCAAGCTATATTAATAGTAACAAGGGGAGTAGCGACCGGATATCGGCTAATGAACCGTCAATACGGTATTCTTTATACCTGGTTCATTGGACTAAGTTCTGCTTAGTACGCAAGACCTTGGTACAATTAATTTTTGTGCCAGGGTTTTTTTATGTTCTGGCAGAAGGGAGAAACGATATGATTTATTTTGTATTCATCCTTGCTGCAGTTGTCGTGGTGATCAGTGCTGTCTACCTCAACCAGTTCGGGGACGTTATTAGCAAGAAATCTTCCTTGAGCGGTGCTGCAGTAGGAACTTTTTTAATCGCCGGAGCTACTTCACTCCCGGAATTAACAACAAGCTTAACTGCTGTGTACATTGACAACCCAGATATAGCGGTTGGTAATATGTTGGGGAGTAATGTATTTAATCTCCTCATCCTTGCCAGTATGGATATTATTTATAGAAGAAAACGGTTATTTCAAAAAGTGAATAATAAGGAGAATATTCCATCGGCCTCTATTGGCCTACTTTTCCTTCTCATTATTATTTTCTCTCTCTGGATGCCTGGTTCGATTGAAATTTTCGGGGTAGGTATTGAGATGATCGTGATTGTCCTTCTTTATATATTCAGTATGAAGTTTATATCTGGGGGAGAATCCGAACAAGAAGAAGAAGAACAGACTAAAGATTACTCGTTGAAAGCAGCCGTTATCGGCTTTATTATTGCTTCTGTCATTGTTTTTATTTCTGGAAGTGCTTTATCTGTTTCAGGTGACCGGATGGCCGAAGCATCAGGACTTGATGCCAGTTTTGTTGGCAGCTTTTTAATTGCAGCCTCAACTTCTCTGCCAGAACTTGTAGCCGTGTACGCTGCATTCAGATTGGCCAATTATAATATGGCCATTGGTTCCATACTGGGAAGCAATCTGTTTAACATTCAACTATTAGCTTTGACCGATTTGTTGTATAGAGAGGGAGCTATCCTTACTTCTGTCCAGGCTTCTCATATATTTATTGCATGTCTTGGACTCGTTATGACATTAATTATGATCTTTCTGCTTATACGCCCAGCTAGTATGAGAAGTCACTGGCGTTATGCGGCACCTTCTCTTCTCATGACTTTAATTTACTTTGTGGCTTCATATGTATTGTTTTAGTATAAACTCTATTAGATCGAATCTAAGGTTTAAAAAAGTAGGCTTCCATTTAATAAATGGAAGCCTACTTTTTAAATGTTTTCCAATCAAGTTCACTTTCATTCAGAAGCTCTTCAAAGCTTTTATTTGCTTCTTTTTTCTTTTTTTCTTCAAGTCGTTTCTGCTTTTCTTGCTCCAGACGTTCGGCTTCGCTTTGTTTTAATTCAGATTTTTTTGAACGAAGCTGAGTCAATACATCCTCATTTAACTGCTCACTTAGTGATCCTTCTCTTTGTTCTTCCTTACTCATACGGCTTCGCCTTCTTTCACATCTTTTGGAGAGATAATAGGATTAAGAATCCCGTCAGGACTTGAAAGGCGGAAGCTGTTTTTAATGAAATCAAGTTTCATATCCGGCTTAAAGAAAGTGGCTTGTTGACGATCAATGATCACTTTGTACTCTGCATTTACCACCAAATTATCTGTCTTCAGAATTTGATCAGTAAACCGGATGGTAGGGAGCCCATTCACTCCACATCCACACCCCTCTGTATCATAATACAGTCGGATAATTGGGCGACTCGGATCTTTCATCTCTTCAAGCTTCTTTTTGGCCTCATCTGTGATACGTAATTTCATTATCGATCCCTCCTAACACTATCATAAAAAAATGATTACCCTATGGCAATTCTCTTGCTCATGCGGCCGGATGTTATCCACCAGGGTACCTCATATGGCAGAGTAATTTCTATTACTAATGCTAACAGCAACTCAAACATCTATCATTATCCAATATTAACAGGCCGTGGGTTTTTTAAAATCCCATAATAGGAACACATTCATGGTGCCGTTAAAGTACCAACACCCTCCCGAAACGCAGAACCATTATTTTTTATTGAATTGGCGTTCCATTGCTTTTTCCAGAAAAGCGGGGGCGAGAGAATATATTTTACTCCCTGAATTCATCCAGCCTGGCATATTAATCTCTCTCTGCTGAGAAAATAAGTGCTCAACTACCTCAGCCGCTACTTTATTTGGATCCAGCATAAATCGATCTACAGCTTTTTCATAGGCTCCTGTAGGGTCTGCCTGATTAAAGAAATTCGTACGTACTGGCCCCAGGTTCACAGAAGTGACATAGACTCCCTTACTTTCCACTTCCATACGGAGACCATTGGTAAAACCTATGACGGCATGTTTGGTAGCGGCATAAACAGAGGACTTTGGAGTCGCTATCTTGCCAGCTTGAGAAGCGATATTAACTATGTGCCCTCTCTTTTGCTGCAGGAAATGAGGGAGCAGTTGATGAGTAGTTCGAAATAAGGATTTTACATTGATGGAAAGCATTCGATCGATATCTTGCCACTTTGCTTCTGAGACCAGGTCGAAAACAGCCATCCCTGCATTGTTAATCAATCCATCTATCGATCCATGATCATAGCATATTTGATCAATAACATCTTTCCATTCGGCATCGTTAGATAAATCAGCTTTGTACCAGTAACAAGGTACGGAAAAGGCAGCTTCTATTTTTTCTTTGATAATGGCAAGGCGATCAGCAGACCTAGCCACTAAGATAGGTATGCCTCCTTCACGCGCCACATGAATAGCTAAATATTTACCAATTCCACTTGAAGCGCCCGTTATTAAAACTTTTTTATCTTTGACCAATTCATTCATATAACCATCACCTGTTTACATAATAATATTTTTGTTTACCTGAAAATTCAGCGATTACAGATTTTTTGTTTTCTAAGTAATCCAACTGGCCGATCGTTTCAGACATCGTCAGGTCAAACTGACTTTCTATATGTTTAGGAAACAAACGCCTGCATACATCATATGCACATAAACTCTCTTCTTCAAACATATTCAGGACTTTGAGTGCACGCTCCTCTTGTTTTTTAAGACGCTGAATGACTAATTCATCTGTGTTTTGAAACGTCTTTCCGTGCCCTGGATATACCATTTGAATATTTCTATCCAATAATTTTTCCATAGAAGCCCGGTATTGCAGAAGGGGGCGGGGACGATCCTTCTCGATGCCATATGGAGGTTCCAACAGGGGGTTGGAAGAGATATGAGCAAGCAGATGATCGCCGCCAATAAAGGATCCATCAGATTGTCGATAAAACGAAATATGACTCTGAGCATGTCCAGGAGTCTCTATCGTTATCCACTCCTCGTGCCCTGGAATCCTGTCTCCCTCCATTAGTTCAAGTGTCAATGTGCCTTCTGCGCTCCATTTCAAGGGTTTACGAAGAGATTTGAGCAAGCCTAAGTACTGTTCCGGCACCCCTGATTCTTTATACATACGATGAAAAAATTCCTCATATCTCAAAAAGAAAGCTTCTTCTCTTTCAAGCCATGGTTTTAACTTCGGGTGAGCAGCCACTGTGCTCAGATTAGGAAAATGTTCGATCAAACCCATATGATCTGGATGGTGGTGGGTTAGTACTATCTGATCTATATCAGCTGGACTATATCCAAGTTCTTTTAATTGAATTACCAATTCATTCCAAGCTTCGTCAGTTTTTACACCTGCATCTATCAAGGTGAGCCGATCACCTCTCAGTAGGTATAGATGTACGTCTCCCACCGCATAAGGGGTAGGAAGTGTTATTTGATAAATAGCATCTTTTAAGGTTTTCAATCGGGATCCTCCAAACTGAATGAACATTCATTTTATAACCATTGTAGCACGCTTTCGTGATATATTCCTGTTGATTTCAAAAATATCACGACTATTTTTTTAATTTACAATATTCTTTCTAGTGAAACATTTTCAATAACTCTTCAAATCTATGTCTCAAGCTATTATACTTTAACGCGTTATTGTAAAATTTTTAGCCTTGTCATTTTAAGGAGGAAACTCATGGAACACCAAGAAAATAGAAGTCGTACCGTACGGATACTGGACTGGATTGAACGTGTGGGAAATAGACTCCCCCATCCAGTTACATTATTTGCTATATTTGCTTTTCTTGTCATCTTAGCTTCCTGGATATTTTCAACTCTTGGAATTCAGGTAGAAGATCCTGCAACTGGAGATACTCTTGAAGTTACCAATTTACTATCTAGCGAAGGAATCAAATATATCTTTGAAAGTATGGTAGAGAACTTTGTAGGATTCGCTCCACTCGGAACCGTTCTAGTTACGATGCTAGGTATCGGAGTGGCTGAAAGATCCGGTCTAATCAGTGCAATGCTAAGAGGGCTTGTTACGTCTGTGCCACGTTCCTTAATGACAGCTGCTCTTGTATTTGGAGGTATCATGTCAAGTATGGCTGCAGACGCAGGCTATGTGGTGCTCACACCTCTGGGCGCTGTCCTGTTTGCCGGTTTAGGCCGTCATCCTTTAGCAGGATTAGCGGCAGCCTTTGCAGGTGTATCTGCTGGGTTTAGTGCTAATTTGCTGCTTACGTCTCTTGATCCTCTATTGGGGGAATTAACTAAAGAAGCAGCCAAAACTATTGACCCCGGCTACGCAGAAAACATTCTATACACCATGAACTATTACTTTATGATTGTATCTGTATTTGTGCTTACTATTGTTGGAACACTCATTACTGATAAACTTGTCGAGCCAAGACTTGGAACTTACCAAGGTGGAGTTAAGGAAGAGGTCAACTATGTAACGAAACTTGAAAAGAAGGGAATGCTTGGAGCACTTCTGGCTCTGATCATTACAATCGGTCTGTTGTCTCTTCTGGTCGTCCCATCCTGGGGTCCGATGAGAAATCCTGACGATTTTCTCGCCTCCCCTTTCTTCCATAGTCTAGTACCCATTATCCTGCTTATTTTCTTTGTTCCCGGTTTGGTCTATGGAAAGATAACAAAAGAAATTAAGAATGATAAAGATGTTGCTAATCAAATGTCAGAAACTATGGCGACCATGGGAATGTATATTGTTCTTGCTTTCACAGCAGGGCAATTTGTGGCTTATTTCACGCATACCAATATGGGTAAAGTGATCGCTGTAAGTGGAGCCGAATTCCTGGATGCTATTGGTTTAAATGGAATAGGTTTGATTATCGCGTTCATATTTGTGGCGGCTTTCATAAACTTGTTTATCGGAAGCTCATCCGCAAAATGGGCGATTATGGCCCCGGTTTTTGTTCCGTTAATGATGCAGCTTGGCTACTCACCTGAGCTGACTACTTTAGCATATAGAATTGCCGATTCAACGACGAACATTATTTCACCTTTAATGCCGTACTTCGCTATTGTAATTGCTTTTGCCCAAAAGTACGATAAAAATGTAGGAATCGGAACCCTGATTTCGACCATGCTCCCTTATTCTATTGGTTTCTTTATCATTTGGGTCGTTATGTTGTTCATATGGATGCTGACTGGATATCCGATTGGTCCAGATGCAGGGTTCTTTTATGAACCAAACAAATAACACTACAAAAGTCCGGATGCCTGACAGCATCCGGACTTTTTTATGAACTAAAAAAATGGTGAATCGTTTCCGCTAAGATCTGCGGGAGCTTATCAAAACTATAATTTAATTCAAGTCGTTCTGTCCATTGGTGCGCGTCTCTGCCGCGTGGCCCAATATTTATGATAGGCATCGTAATGGTTTCCATAATTTCAGCGGGTAATTCATACCCTTTTCCTTGTATAGGCATCTGATTAAGTAAATGATCAATGGAAGATTTCATAGACACCGGTCCAATAAAGCTCAAATCGGAAAGCCCTGTGAAATATTCCACTTCAGTCAAGTTCACCCCAAATTTGTCGCGAGCTGTCTCGATAGCTTTTTTCGTGCCGCTTTGGATAAGCGGATCATGGTGAGAAGAAACAGATGGATAGAAAGGAGGGCTGTAGAATAAAACAATCATTGGACTGATATCTTTACATAATGAAGCAAGGTTTTGCACAAGACTCGTAGAAAAATCACGGTCTCCTTCATCCCGTTGATTAATCAGACGATTTTGACGACGCTCTACTTCCCTCTTTCCATACCGTTCTACTGCTTCTTTGTACAATTGTTCGTATGTCAGGATCTGAATTTCCGGTGAAAAATTCGACGTTTGCGTGCCTTCTAAATAAAAAGAGGCCTGGTGATGGTAATGATTAATGATTTTAGCGCGGGCACGCTGGGCAGCCAGTAACAATTTTTCGTTCAACTGTGCAATCGTCTGCTTCATATATAAAACATTATACATCGCTACCGCAGACTGTGGTGTTTGAACGGAATAATGATGCTTTAAGTCACGCTGCATCAGACTAATAGGAGGCGGTGTTCTCTCCCCATCCACCTGCTCAATAAAAGTTTCGTTCAACTCCATCTCTTGAGCAATATAGCTGACCATCAAGTTAGCATTCAGACCAGCGAAAGGCTCGCCGGCATGTGTTTCTTTCCCGTAGCAAAAGAAACCGGGAAGCGTCTTCCCAATTGATCCCGTATATAGATAATTAGCTGGATCACCAGGGTATTTGCTAAACATTGGTTCTCCATTGATGGCTGTTTTATAAATCAAATTTTCTTTATCTTTTATCTCTGCAAGAGCCGGCAAGGCGGCTAGCATTCCTTCCGAATTGACTTCCTCATCAGGTACGGCTACAAGCAGTAAATTCCCATCAAACTCCCCTTCCATTGCTTTTTCCAACATTGAAAGGTGCAGGGTTAATCCTGCTTTCATATCCATAATTCCACGGCCGAACAACCAGTCTCCTGTCAATAAATCCTTTGCGGCATCCTTAGGTAGCACACTGGGGTTTTTATGAAGCTCCTGTGTTAATTCTTTTGGATGAAAAGCCAAATTCTGCCAGGAGCCATAATCTTCGACGCCAACCACATCTGCGTGGGCAATGAGAACAATTGTATCTTTTGCTTCTCCTTGTTTTACAAGGGCAGTTAACAACTGTCGCCCGTCATCCAAAGGGTGAAGGTTTAAGTGTTCAGGATGATCCTGATAATATTTACGATCTTCTAAAATATAATATAAGTATTCAATAATTGCGATCTCCGCATTACTTCCTGTAATACTTGGATATTCCACTAATGAACATAGTAGATCGGTTAACTGTTCTTTTGTCTGCCACTGTCCCATGTTTTACACTCCTTATTGACTTTTTCTGGTTTTTCGAACACAATCAAACTCAAGGTCCAACCTGAATAAGAGGTGAACTTTATGAATACAACGCTTATTTACGCTCACCGGGGAGCAAGTTCCCTTGCACCGGAAAATACGATGGCCGCTTTCGAATTAGCGCGCTCGGCTCAAGCTGAAGGGATTGAAACAGACATTCAGTTAACGAAAGATCAAATTCCAGTGCTTATTCATGATGAAAACTTACGCAGAACAACAAATGGCACAGGATTTGTACAGGATTATACATACACAGAACTGCGCATGCTTGATGCTGGAAGCTGGTTTTCCCCAGAATTTTCTGATTGTTATATTGTAACACTAGACGAATTCCTTCGCTGGTTCAAGGAGAAACCTATGTTTCTTAATGCAGAATTAAAAACGAATGTAATTGAATATAAAGACATCGAAAGAATTGTATATGAAAATTTAAAAAAATATGATGTGGTCGAGCGAACCGTTATTTCAAGCTTTAATTCGGACACCATTCTTCGTATGAAGAAGATTAACCCTTCCATTAAAACGGCTTTTTTAACCTCTACTAAGATGATTAATCTTCCAGACTATGCAAAGTCTTTAGGAGCAGATGCTCTTCATGTTAAGCATCGATTATTAGATAAAAAATTAGTCAAAAGCTGTCAAAAAGAAAAGTTAAATCTGCGCGTCTATACAGTCAATCGCCCTTCTCATATGAAGAAATGCTATCAATTAGGGATTGACGGTATTTTTACTGATTTTCCTCACCAGGCACGTGAATATCGAAAGCTTAATCATGACAACAGGAAAGGGTTCTTCTAATGTTTTGGCTATTAACAATGATCTTTTTCTTTTGGACCATAATCCTTGTTGATTTTCATAAAGGATTTAAAACACTGCCTTCAATTGACCATCTACCCTTCAGAGATGAAAAATCATTAATATCCGTTATCATTGCTGCTAAAGATGAGGAAAAATCCATTAAACGGACTCTCGAAACTCTTCTGGATCAAAAACACGTAAATCTTGAAATCCTAGCCGTCAATGATCGATCTACTGACTCAACTGGCTCCATTATTGACAATCTCGCTGCTCATCATGCAAACGTCCATTCTATCACGGTTGAGACCTTACCATCTGGGTGGCTGGGTAAGAATCATGCCCTCCATATAGGAGCACAACAGGCTAAGGGAACCTACTTATTATTTACAGATGCGGACATCTACTTTCATGAGAATGTCGTGTCCCGAGCCATCGCCTTTTTAAAAAATGAAAACCTGAATCATTTAACCGCGGCCCCCAATCTCAGGGCCGGTTCTTTTTTTCTAAAAGGGCTAATTTCCTTCTTTCTTTTTGGATTTGGATATTTAAAACGGCCCTGGACCGCTAATCACCCCTCCAAAAAAGGGGGCATGGGAGTCGGTGCCTTTCAACTCCTGACTAAAGCATGCTATGAGGGAATTGGGGGCCACCATGCGATTCGCTTCCGACCGGATGACGATCTTGCCATGGGTCTGCGCATTAAGAAATTGGGCTACAAACAGAACCTGGTGACCGCACTACGTAGCTTATCTGTGGAGTGGTATCCTAATCTTCCATCTGCTTTCAAAGGTTTCGAAAAAAACGCGTTTGCCGGCTTAAATTATTCCGTTTTGTTTGCTCTACTAGCCATCGCCGGTGTATTTACTTCTCAAATTCTTCCGTTTATCACCATTTGGAGCAGCCATCTTCCACTTCAAATGATTAGTGCTTTTACCATCGTTTTGTTATTTTATTTATATGCGTTAACCCTGCGGCACCTTACTACATATTCCAATTGGATTGTCTTCGGGCTGCCCATTTTCGCTGTGTTATTTATTTATATGCTCTCAAGAGCACTGCTTCTAACCTTTCTTAGGGGAGGTATTGAGTGGCGTGGCAGTCACTATTCATTAAAGGAGCTTAAGAAATATTATCGCAACTCTGAGGAGGAATAGATTTGAAACACTTATTATTTTCACCCTATACAATAAAAAGTGTGACCCTTAAAAATAGAATAGTCATGTCACCTATGTGTATGTATTCTTCACATAACCAGGATGGCCATACTCAGCCTTTTCACTTAGCCCATTATGAAAGCCGGGCTGCCGGCCAAGTTGGTCTTGTTATGACTGAAGCCACATCGGTGACTCCTGAAGGACGAATCTCACATGAAGACCTTGGAATCTGGTCTGATGATCATACAGAAGGTCTATCTACTTTGACTGAAGCTATTCACCGGCATGGAGCAAAAGCCGGGATCCAGCTTGCTCATGCAGGCCGAAAAGCTAATTTGGATAGTGACATATATGCTCCAAGTGCTTCATCCTTTAGTGAATCCCTGAAAACACCTGTGGAAATGAATGAACAGCAAATAAGTTATACAGTTCAATCTTTTAAAGAAGGTGCGGTACGTGCAAAAGAGTCAGGGTTTGATATTATTGAGCTCCACGGGGCGCATGGATATTTAATTAACCAGTTTTTATCTCCTCTCACCAATTTCCGCACAGATAAATATGGTGGTTCACGTGAGAAACGTTATAGATTCATGTCCGAAATTATTGATGCTGTCCAAGAATCATGGGCAGGACCATTGTTCGTTAGAATTTCCGGAGCAGAATATCATAAAAATGGAAATAAAATGGAGGATTTTATATACTTTGCTGAAAAAATGAAAGCGCAAGGTGTTGACTTGATTGATGTGAGCTCGGGAGGAGTAGTGCCTGCACCGATCGATCCATATCCGGGTTATCAAGTTAAATATGCAGAGAAAATAAAAGCTGAAGCAGGAATTGATACCGGAGCGGTTGGACTGATTACAAGCGGTAACCAGGCAGAAGAAATCTTACGAAATGAACGCGCGGATCTTATTTTTTTAGCACGGGCATTGTTAAAAAACCCATACTGGCCAAAACAAGCAGCAGATGAACTTGGGTACAAACTTGAAGGACCAAGACAATATACCAGAGCATGGTAATTCGCTTGATATCAACAAATTACTGGCTTTTCTTAACCCTAAGTCATGCAGTGGCTTGGAAGAGCTACTTTACTCAATAACTCCAATTCGCGGGATAACTATCCTATGGAAAATGGACAACCAGGGTTAAAATAGCTTCTTTCTATATTAATGAACATTTATAACTAACATTTCTATTATAGTAAGTGTGCTAAATGGCTTCAGGTGATATGATGTGATTAGTAGGAGGGAGTTCTAATGGAACTATTTTTTTTAGGTACAGGATCCGGGGTTCCGTCAAAGGAAAGAAATGTTTCTTCCCTTGCCCTCCGCATGTTGGAAGAACGGGGAACTACTTGGATATTTGATTGCGGAGAAGGAACGCAGCAACAGATCTTACATACAAATCTAAGACCAAGAAGGATCGAGGTTATATTTATTACTCACCTTCACGGTGATCATATTTATGGACTACCCGGCCTGCTGAGCAGCCGTTCTTTTCAGGGGGGCGAAACTCCTGTAACCGTTTACGGCCCGAGAGGTTTAAAAGAGTACATTGACATTACTCTGCAGATTAGCGGCACACATTTGCGCTATCCTCTTTATGTTGAGGAAGTAGAAGAAGGCATTCTATTTGAAGACGACCAGTTTGTAGTCGAAGCGGTTTCTTTGCAGCATGGTCTGGAAAGCTATGGGTACATTCTAACGGAAAAAGACAAAATTGGAGAACTTAAGCCATCGAAACTTAAAGAGCTGGGTCTTGAACCCGGACCTATCTACCAATTAATTAAGAGTCAATCTCAAACACGGCTGGATAATGGGAAGATCATTTATAGAAAAGATGTTTTAGGACCTCCCAAAAAAGGTAGAAAAATATCAATTTTAGGAGATACACGATACATCCCTGATTTAAAATATAAAGTTAAGGATTCGGATGTACTTGTTCATGAAGCTACATTCGCAAGCGATGAAAATCAGATGGCCTATGATTACTTTCACTCCACGGTACATCAGGCTGCTACTCTTGCAAAAGAAGCTAATGTAAGAGAGCTTATTCTCAATCATATCTCCTCCCGATATCAGGGGAGCTCACTGAAGCAGCTTGAAACGGAAGCAAGAGCTATATTTGCACATACACAAGTCGCGTATGATTTTTTTCAGTACCCTATTACACGTAACATGTGAAGGAGGAAATTGTGATGCAAACCATTGTTCAACAGCAAAAGCGGTGGTACAAAGAAGGTCACACAAAAAGTTATCAATTCCGGAAAGATCAGCTCTTACGCATGAAGAAAATGATTGGAACGTTTGAAAAACCTATCATCGAAGCACTAAAATTTGATTTAAACAAGTCTGAATTCGAAGCGTACGTTTCTGAAATTGCTTTTTTAAAAAGTGAAATAGATCATCATGTGAAACACCTTAAACAATGGATGACGCCTCAAAAGGTCAAAGCACCCTTAACCCATAAAGGATCTAAAAATATGATTTATAAAGAACCTTACGGAACGGTTCTGGTTATTGCCCCCTGGAACTATCCATTCCAACTGGCCCTGGCTCCAGTGCTTGGAGCAATTGCGGCGGGTAATACCGTTATCATTAAACCATCTGAACATACTCCGACGGTTTCATGGGTCATTAAAAAAATGGTAGAACAGTACTTCTCGCCTAACTACATTGCAGTAGTCCAAGGGGATAAGGAAGTGACTCAGGAACTAATGGAACAGCCGCTTGATTACATCTTTTTTACAGGGAGTGTACCTATTGGGAGAAAGATTATGGAGAAAGCCAGTCACCAGCTGATCCCCGTAACGTTAGAACTGGGTGGTAAAAGTCCAGCGATTATCAATAAGGACGCAGCTATTGACCTTGCTGCCAAACGGATTGTGTGGGGGAAATTTACTAATGCTGGACAAACGTGTATTGCTCCTGATTACTTGCTTGTCCATCATGAAGTAAAGGCACCACTAATTAAGGCCATGAAAAAATATATCCATAAATTTTATGGGGATCGGCCTCTGGAGAATCCAGATTATGTAAAAATCGTGAACGACCAGCACTTCGAGCGAATTTCTTCCTATTTAAATGCAGGAACGGTGGTTTCCGGTGGTTCTTTAGATGAAAAGCGTCAAATGATTGAACCTACTATTCTGGATCAGGTGAATTGGTCTGACCCTGTCATGCAGGATGAAATATTCGGTCCCATTCTTCCGATTTTGACGTTTGATCATTTATCAGAAGTGATCACCCAAGTGAATAATCGTCCAAAGCCATTAGCTCTCTATTACTTTGGAGAAAGCGAAACAGATCAGGAAGAAATTATGACCTCCATTCCATTTGGAGGTGGCTGCATTAATGATACCCTATACCATATCTTAAACCCTCACCTTCCTTTTGGAGGAGTGGGAGAGAGTGGAATGGGAAGTTATCACGGACAAGCAAGTTTTGACACCTTTACCCATTTAAAGAGTATCACGAAACAAACGACAAAGTTCGATCAGAAATTCAGATATCCAGGCTCCTCTTTTGGATTAACTATCATTAAAAAGGTTCTTGGGTAAGCATAGAAAGATCAAGAGCGTAATGATTAAAGGTCACGCTCTTGATCTTTTTTTAATCATTCATCGGCAGAAGACTCCCTCTTCAAGCGCCGTGTCGAAGACCGGTGGCAAGGGGGAGATGAATGCCGTCGCCGTAAGGCGAATGCCTTTGAATATTCTCCTTTCCGTGATATCCTAAATTAAGAACGTATGTTCCTGGTTAGGAGGTGGAAAGGTTGAAGCATAAAGCGTATAACTTTCGTATCTATCCAAATAAAACCCAAGAATCGCTCATCGCTAAGACAATCGGCTGCGCTCGTTTTGTCTTCAATCATTTCCTCTCCGAATGGAGCAGTGCCTACAAGGAAACCGGAAAAGGTTTGAGTTACTCTACTTGTTCCAAACAACTACCCAAGCTTAAAAGAGAATTCCTTTGGT
>NZ_JBQQCM010000013.1:0-157319 GCF_052246755.1 Halobacillus sp. B29 | reverse complement strand
AGCTTCAATATATTGAAGGAGATTCAAAGAATCCTTACAACCGTCGGTGCGACGGGGCTAGCCTAATCATTTGAACGAACCGTTAGGTTCGTGCTCTTAGGAATCCCCCAACTTCAAGGAGTGTCAGAGAGTAAGTGGGGGTAGTTCAAGTCACCAGTTCTTCAATTGATCCCAACTAATTTCGCAGTGGGATATGAGTGAAACAAAAGATCCATTTTACTTGGCACTGGAAATAATTCAGTCGGGATTTGAATATCATGGTTAATAAGGGATTTGTGTTCAGGTCATTATCCTGAACAATAGAGAAAAGGATCGTTCGTTACTGTGTTAAAAATTTGTATAAAAGGAAGAAATAATGTCGAACTTAGGCGATTGTGAACATGCTGTCCCAACCAAGCATATACATAGAACGATGACCCTATTTAAAAAGGAGAGATCCAGAATGGCTGAAAACACGGAAAACAAACGAATGGCAAAGCAACCGATGCTTTATATCGCCCAACCTAAATTCAAACCTGCTGAAGTTTCCATGCAGACCAGCTTTCGTACCCAGCGGAGTCAGTCTGCTCCAGCACCTGCCGAGCAGCCCGCTAAATCAGAGGCACCCTCGACTTCTCTTCATGAAAAAGAACTGAGGCTGAGGAGCCAGAATAAAGCGGCACCTGCTGCCAGTCCACCAAAAGCGAAAGAGGAGGGACCTGCCGAGGAGTCAGAGAAGAAGGAACAGCCTGAATCTTCAAGAGATCGCAGACTTCGTTTCCATGAATTATCGCTTGAGGAAAAAGTGAACTACTTTTTCACGTTATCTCCACACGTGCCAAAAATGAAGTGTGAGGTATCGACCGAGGACAATAAATACAGAGGATATATTACGGACTATGAAGAAGGAATCGTCCACTTAAAGATTTTTCAGCGGCCCTTCCAGCAAGAGGTACCGTTTAAGGACATTACCGATATTCGATTAATCGGATTCTAAGAAAAAAACCGCGCTATGTCAGCGCGGTTTTCGTTTGATTATTACAGTGCTGCTGTTGCAGGCAGGCAAGTCACGTGGCAGAAGCAGTTAAGATCTACCGTAATACAGATACCGGAAGCGCGCAGGTTTCTGCAGCTTTGGTCAGCAGGAGACTTCGGATCAAATCCATGATGATGATGGTACCCATCAGATGATTCATCTGCTCCTCCTACATTGTTGTGATGATCAGCGAACAATAGCTCAACTACCGCACATCCGTCATGATCTACAGATTTAACACGGAAGAAGAAGCTTCCTCTAATCTCGCAGGCATCTCCACTTCTTTTCGAACCGTATCCTTTAAAAGGTTTGCAGCCATCTTTACAGTAAAGAATAACCGGAACCGTATCGAATCCAGAACCTCCGCCTGTATCCCCTAATAGATCAGCGATGGATTGCTCACAGCTCGTCATGCATTCGTGGATGACATCATTTTGAGCATCAACGATATCTTTAAGGATATCAATGACGCAAGAGCCACTATCATGTTTTTTACCACAGCTCATATTTATTTTCCCCTTTCCATACGAATTGACGTATTGTCTTTACTAGAATATGTTTTGACCCTTTGACGGTGTGGGCATTTGTCATATTTCCTGAATTCTGTATGTTTTTTATTGAATAATGGGCATGAGACCATACTTCATCGAGACAAACGCATAGAGTAACAGTGAATTCGAATAAGGAGATGAATAGCATGTCTGAGAAGAAAAAGGTCATTCGCGTGAAAGACCTTGTAATTGAAGCTGAAAACGTATTTATTGAACCTCAGCGTAAAGAACATCATGACCGTAAAGACCGTGTCGATCCATTTTTCGGGGGGCGCCGTAGAAAAGATGACGTAGCTGGTGAATCAAAAGATCGCCACGATGAGTCTTCCAGCAGCCGGGGCGGATTTTCCTGGATTTAATTAAAAAGTTCTTCAGCCACTACCGACGAGCGTAGTGGCTTTTTCTTTATGGCTTAGCTTGCGTTAATCACTGTGGTTGATCAAAAGATCTTCCATAATAAAGCATTTTCGTGGAAGACTCAGGTTCTAGGTGTTCACGGGGAAGGTACTGCGGCCGATTAGGGTACAGCGTATTTTTCTGTCTTACATTTTTAAAACATAAAGTAATCGGAACGGATTGTACAGATAAGCGAGGTAGTTGAATAAATTAATAAATATAGAGTTTTACCCGTGTCATGATTTTCAAAAGGGAGGTTTAAGAAATGGGGAGTATAACATGGTTGGAGTTATTATTACTGGGGCTTGCGAGCTTCCGGCTAACTCGGCTGATTGTAGATGACCTGATTATGGAATGGCTGAGAAGGCCCTTCTTTCATACGAAAGTAGTTGAGCTTGAAGATGGGAAGAAGGAAGAATGGGAAATACCGAACGGCTGGATCGGGGAGGGGCTGAGCTGTCACTGGTGTGTCGGTGTCTGGTCGGCACTTATTAATTTTCTTCTATATTACTATATTCCTTTTGGTTATTTTCTAGTGCTGATCCTGGCCATTGCCGGTTTACAATCGATTTTCTATAAATGGAGTGAAAAGCTTTCATGACGGAGAAAAAAGAGAAAACAATCTTTGAAGTTTTACAGGAAATCAATGAGGAAACGTCGAAAAACTATGGAATCATTAAACAGCCTGAGAAGAAGTTCCAGGGCTGGGATCAGGACATTCAAGCCTGGGACCGCAGGTTTTCCAAACGGATGACGGATATGGAGCGCTTCTTGAATAAGCAGATGGGTAAAGTCGAACGGTTTTTTGAATAAAGGATGCGTAAGGGAGGTATATCAGGTTCGGAAAAAGGGTATGGGTCTATAGACGAGGAGGAGTTATAGATGGGGTATATATTGCCGGTTAATCATTATCAATATAAGGATTATCATGATCGTACAATCCAGACTGAACGCTCTCCTTTTATGCTGGAACAAATTTTTAAAACGACGCTCGATAATCGATTAAAGCAGCATGAGCAGTCACGCGAAGAGGACCGGCTCGAATATCAGGAAATGAGCCGCAATCTTTTTACCTCTAAGGATATGCATGCCGTGAAGAATCCATGGCAGCCAGCCAAGCCAGCTCATGAAAAAGTATATTCCGATGTAACAGGAAAAGGGAAACACTTTAGCGAAAGTATTTAGAAAAGCTAAAGGAGTTGATCTTGTGTCTTTTCATTCCATCAATGAACACTGTTATTACTATAGCGGTTCCGTGAATATCGGATATATCCATAAAGGAACAGACGGCCTGCTGATTGATGCTGGCCTGGACCGTTCCTCTATAAAGAAGGTGCTCAAGGAGCTGAACGAACGCGAGCTTCCATTGACGCACCTTTTTATTACGCATGCGCACGCCGACCATTACGGGGGAGCGGCTTATATCCAGCAGAATTACGATGTCTATACGCTTGCGCCTGTTTTTGAAGAAGCCGTTCTGAAGTATCCAGGTCTTGAACCGCTGTACTTATTCGGGGGCAATGATCCGCTTGAAGAGCTGCAGAATAAGTTTCTGCAGGGTCCTGCGATTACCATTGATGAAGTGATTGAGGAGGGGACGTTTCAGGCCGGAGCCATTGAAGGAAAAACCTATCTTATGCCGGGCCACAGCTATCACCAGCTTGCCCTTCGCGCCCACGGAATTCTCTACGCAGCGGACAGTTATTTTGGAGTTGAAACTTTACATAAGCATAAAATCCCTTACCATTCTGATGCCGATCGAACACTTAAAAGTCTGAACCGATTACTGACCATTTCGTGCGATGGCTATGTACCCGGCCACGGAGAGCTAGAAGAGGACGCATCAGCTACTATTCAAACCAATATCGATTATCACGAAGAGATCCTGGATATGATGGAAAGCTGTATTCAGGCACACGAAAAAGGGATCAGCCATGAAGAACTCGTTGCCGCCATGTGTGAACACTATGGGGTAAAAGCTCCTCAGCTGTCCCAGTGGTTATTGTACCGGACGGCCGTTACGGCGTATGCGATTGCTTTAGTGAAGCAAGGAAGGGCGGTCCATCAGATTCAGGACCACCGTTTTATTTTTACAGCATTAGAAGCCGATCAAAAATAGCTGCGGCTCGCCTTCTTTATATTCGGCGTAAAGGACGTCCTCCGGTGAGTTAAAATTCTGCGATTGCAGTTGACGTTTCAGCCAGGCTTCATTCTGGCCGATTTCCTCCAGGCTGTCCCAGATGACTTCACCGTCACTGATCAACGTACGTGGTAGTGGAACGGCTTGCGGTGACAGGTTCATGTCTCCCCGAGTTACGTTCTGATACTGGGAAGCCTTTAACACTGAAACGGTACCATCTGTTTCAAGTACGGCATACTGTACTTCCTGTACCGAAAATACGTCTTTTGCTCGCAGCAGGTGCTGCAGTTGATTGATATCCAGCTTGCTTTTCTTAAGCTGCTTACGGTCGATGTCCCCTTTGTAAATGATCAGCGAAGGTCGGCCTTCCAGCAGCCCGCGGGTCGATTTATATTTTTCTGTTATGATTTCCGTAACATAGATGAGAACGCCCCACAAAAGTACGGCAAAACCAATCTGAGGAATGCCGACTTCTTTATCATAAAGCGCATTGCCTACAAGCTCTCCCAGTACGAGGGCAGCGATAAAGTCGAACGCGGTGATTTGCGTGATTTGTGTTTTTCCTAATACTTTGGTGAGAATAAATAAGGCCAGGAAACCGAACAACGTTTCCACCGTAATTTGAAGATAATCCATATATGATCACAGTCCTCGTCAATTCTTTATCCTTCATTGTGGACAAAAAGGAGAGGACCTAAACGAAAAAACTGCCGATCCAAGTGGATCGACAGTTTTTTCTCGTTTATAAGGTTTTTATCATCGTAACGTGAGGAATGCCAGCATCCATAAATTCGCCGGATACGGTTTCATAGCCTAATGATTGATAGAAAGCTTCTGCATGCGTCTGCGCATTCAGCTTGGAGGCTTGATACGTATGCTCTTCAATGAGAGATTCCATAAACAGAATCATCTCTTTGCCATACCGCTTGCCCCGGTACGGGCGCTTCACGCAGATGCGTTCAAGCTTTCCGTAATCGCCGACAAACCGCAGACGAGCCGCAGCGATCGGCTCACCCTGCTCATAGCCTACCAGGTGAACGGCCGTGTCATCGTGTTCATCGATTTCTAAATTCTCCGGCACGTTCTGTTCATCAACAAAGACGACGCGTCTTACGTGAAACGCGTCGTCTTTCTCTTGTGGACTTGCAACCTGTCTGATCTCCATGTGCTTATCCCTCCCCAAGACGGAAGGTTTCATACACGCTCCAGGCACCGTTCTCCAGCTGATAAAGAAGCTGGAAGCGGCCAACGTTATCCTGAATGTCGAATTTGTTCATGCTTAAGCTGCCGTATACATCGAAAAACTCATCATCCGAAAGCTTCTGGGCAATCGTAATGTGAGGGACGAATTTAAAATCCTTCTTCTCCGGCAGGCTGCCTGTATGAAGCTTTTCATTCAAGTCGAAAATCTCCTCAGAAGGCTCCACTTTCAGGTAGATCGTATTCGTTACCGGAGAAAAGGAACTCACTTTGTAGATGCCGTAAGAAAAAGGCTCGGTATTCTTCGCAATTTCTTTTAATTCAGGAATGATTTTTTCCTCGATTTCACTTTCTTCCGCTTCGAATGGTTCTTTGACTGTAATGTGTGGCGGAATCAAAGCATAGTGCGGGTCATAGCGTTTACGATAGGAATTCGCGACATCTTGTACTTTTTTTGATGGAAATACTGCAATACCGTATCTCATGGAAAATACCCCTCCTGATTCTTATTTCAATTCATTTATTCACCAAAAATGGTTAATAAAGCGCGTTTGAAATCCTTCTGCCACGTGCCCCACGTATGATCACCTTCAAGCTCGTGGAACGTATAGCTGCACGGACGTCCGGTCAAGTAGTTATTTAAGTCACGGTTCGGCTGAAGGAAGTTCTTCCTGGCACCTTCCGTTGTCTCCACGTCATACTCCTGATCACCGATCGTGTGGTAAATCGTTAACGAAGACATATCTTTTGAGGACTTAATCACTTCAAACACATGTTCATCCACATAAGGGCTCTGCATAATCACATTGCCAAAAACATTCGGAAACTTCACTGCTGTCATGAACGAAACCGTTCCAGCAAGCGAATCCCCGACAAGCGTTCGACCACTGCCCATATGATAACCCGGCAGCTCTTCATCAAGGAACGGAACCACTTCGCGGATGAGGAAATTCACATATTCCGCCTGTTTCTTTCCGTCCGGATGATATTTATCCTGTCGATCGTACTTGTCCCTATAATGAATACCAATAAAAATGGTATTCTCAATCTTTCCTTCACCATGCAGCTCATCACTTAGTGTGGCCGCACGTCCCAGCTGGAAATAATCGTTACCATCTTGCATAATACAAAAATGGTACTTATACAAGGGGGAGAAATTTTCTGGGGTGTACACTTTTAATGTCATTTCTTCATCTAGATAGCTGCTATTAATTGTATATTCAGTCATGGATCCTTTTCTGCCCAATCCGATTACCTCCTAACATGCAAATAAGCTCCTATCCAAATTCCCGCTGCCTTCTGTACATAAACGTACCATAACTATTTTATCATATAATTATGTAAAAAGTAGAGCAGACGAAGAAAGCGCTTGATAAATAGGATATTTTGAGGATATTTACACGTTGTTCACAAAAAATTAAAATTCTGTTGACACGAATTCGGTTACGTTGTATATTATTAGTTGTCAGACGACATCTTATTACATACGATTCCGTAGCTCAGCTGGGAGAGCGCCACCTTGACAGGGTGGAGGTCGTTGGTTCGAGCCCAATCGGAATCATCCATACAAAGTGTTGCGTCATGAGTCGCTCTCCAGAGGCGGTTCGTGACGCTTTTCTATTTTCGAGGACTTTACGCAAACTTACCGAGGACTTCTCGCAGGGTTGATATCCTATAATTTTCATTCAGCGAGCACGCTTTTCCGTGAAATTAACGGAAGGAGCGTGCTTTTTGCGTTTAAATAAATTATTCTATATGTTCATTTTGGTCATATCAGCAAATTGTCAGATTAGTAAGGAGTAGTGGAAAAAAAGAAAAAAAGTAGTTATTGAAGGAATATGGAAAGATTTATCGAATTATTTTGCTATTAAGTCATTAATTCTTTTGAGATAAGGAGGTCAGTAGGCGGTCTTAATGTCAACGTTTCGTAGATCATGGATTTCAGGTTCTTATTAAATTATGGATGACAGAACAGTCGAGTAAAGGAAGGTTTATCTCATTCTTAACGTGTACAAGAATGGAAGTTAAGCAACCGTTTACCTTGAGACTGTTCTTTTTTTATCTTTACCAAGCTAAGCCTTTTCTTAATGTCCATTGCTTTAGATCAGGTTCATAAGGAGGCATGGTGGCGTTCCATGGATAAAATTAATTCGCAATTTTTAAGCATGGGAGACCAGGATCGTAAAGTTATTTACCTGAAGAAATACCTGAAAAAGTTCGGTTATTATCATTCTTGTCCTTGTCTTGAAGAAGCATTCTGCAAACATGTCGATGAAGCTGTGAAGGATTATCAGTTGTATTTTGGGTTGTCTATCACCGGAAAATTAGATGAACCTACGATTACTCAGATGCAAAAGCCTAGGTGTGGATTGCCTGATTTGTTACCAGGGGAAGATGTTCGTAAGAAAGTAAACGATTATAGCCTAAGTGGTGGTAGATGGGAAAATACGAACATCAGGTATTTTTTTCAGAATGGAACGAGCGATATTTCTGGGACTAGAGAATGGGACATTATGAGGCAAGCAATGGATCGTTGGGCAGATGTTACGCCTTTAACATTTACACAAGTGACGACGGAAGCGGACGCTGATATTCGATTTTTATGGGCAACAGGAAGTCATGGAGATGACGATCCATTTGATGGCTTTGGAAATGTACTTGCTCACGCTTTTTATCCGCCCCCTGTAAACTCACTTCCTACTGCTGGTGATGTTCACTTTGATAACGATGAAAAATGGGATACAGAGGACGGTGGATTTTGGTGGTGGAGGCGACGTGATCTTCTTACTGTGGCGATTCATGAAGTTGGCCACGCTCTTGGTCTAGCTCATTCCACTATAGGTAACGCGATTATGTGGCCAACTTATGAAGGAGAAAGGAGAACTTTACATTCAGATGACATTGAAGGGATACAGGCGCTTTATGGTTCTCCAGTCAGGCCCGCTGGTTCAAGGTTCGCAGAAGCAAGCATGTGGGCATTAAAGAACGCAGGAGGGTACGGAACCATTTCGATTGACTTAGGACGCCCACGGCGATTTGTCGCATGGGGAACCATCACCATGATGGATTCCCTATCCGATTTAGATAGAGATAACGCTGTCGTTGCAGAGGTGTTTCAAGTTGATGGAATAGAAACATGGAAAGCTGTATCTGGCGGTGATCACTGGGGTGCTGCTGGTAATTCCTCTAATGTACACCAGGGAGCGTATGTTGGTTTTGGACAAACCATTACTTTTCGGATTCGTTCCATGCACCCTAATGATATGGAAGCTTACGGTGTGGGGTCAGTTATGGTACTGGATGAATGATAGACAAACCTAGAAAGGAAAATGCCGATGTTAGTTTACATGATCTATGATAAAAGCAATGGAGAAATCGTACACATGCATCGTAATGTAGATATTAATGGAAGAAGTTACACGTGTACGGAAGAAGAAATTCAACGTATGATACCTCCTCATATCGACCAAAAATCTGTCGGCTTTATTTCAGCTGAATTTGAACAACCTCCTTCAGGAAGACAAGTGAAAATGAGTGTAGATGTTACGAAAAATACGCTTATTAAGACATTCATCGATAAAGATGCACCTATTAAAAGGCAGGAATAAAAGTCAGGAGGCTGCATATGGATGCATATGAAATTAGCATGTGGGGACTGAAAAATCATGGGGGCAGCAACACCGTGACGATTGATCTCGGACGGAACAGAAGCTTTCTTGCCTGGGCATCCGTAACCATGATTGATTCACTTAATGATTTTGATGCGGACAATGCTGTGGTTGCAGAGGTGTTTCAGGTTGATGGCGTCGAAACGTGGAAGGCAGTATATGGAGGGGAGCACTGGGGTTCTGCCGGAGATTCTTCCAATGTTCACCAGGGAGCTTACGTAGGATACGGCCGAAGAATCACCTTTCGGATCAGGTCGGTTCATTCAAGTGATTTAGATTCATATGGTATGGGTGTAGTAGTAGCTCAATAAGTTAAAAATAAGTATATGGATTTACTAGCGGACTGAATAAATGGAACTGTCCGTCCTATTTATTCAGTCTTGCACCTATAGAGACAAATCATTTGTATGTCAGGAATTAGCATTTTCTATACATAGAATTTCACATTCAACTATTTTCTAAAAGCCTCTAACAAGTTTACCTACACTTTGGGAGGCTTTTTCTTACATGTTTTTAGTAATGGAAGCGTAAATTTTAATAAATATCATTTGTGAGCAGTATTTAGAAGTTCGGGAAGCTCAGAGTTCTGAACTATACAAAAGGCTCTTCCTTGTATATTTATTATTGATTTTTTGAATGAAAAACCACCTTGATTAGACAATTACCTGGAAAAGTATATCCTTTTAAATGATATAATAGTAGTAGGTATTTAAAACTAAATAAGGGGAGATTGATCAGTGGAAACATTCTTAATGATCCTAATGTTAACGGCTTTAGCAGGTATGGTAGTCTTTATTGTTTTAACTTTCGTAAAAGGTAAGGATAACAGACGCAGGAATTTGGCTAAGTCAGGTGGTTGTCTATACTTATTTCTGGCCCTGGCAATGATTTTAGGATCTGAGGACGGAGCTTTCCAAACCTTTTTAGGAATTTTGATGTTCACAGCTTTTGCAGGTACGGTAATCTTTGCTGTCTTAGCCTTTGTAAAAGGTAAAGGTAACAGGCTCAGGAACTTTGCAAAATCAGGGGGGTGCCTGTTCGCACTTCTCGTTATAGCCGTTATTGGAGCACCAGTTGAAGAAACGCCTATTGCTCAAGAAGTTACAACGGAAGCTTCCGCAGAGGCTGAAGAGAAAGCTGAGCAAGAAGAGGAAGAAAAGAAAGTAGAGGAACAAGCAAAGAAAGAGCAAGAAGCTGAGGAGCAGGCGAAAAAAGAAGAAGAAGAACGGATAGCAAAAGAAGAGGAAGAACGTAAAGCTAAAGAAGAACAAGAAGCAAAAGAGGCTGAGGAGCAGGCGAAAAATGAAGAAGAGGAACGAATCGCAAAAGAAGAGGAAGAGCGTAAAGCTAGAGAAGAACAAGAAGCAAAAGAGGCTGAGGAGCAGGCGAAAAAAGAAGAAGAGGAACGAATAGCAAAAGAGGAGGAAGAACGTAAAGCTAGAGAAGAACAAGAAGCTGAAGAAGCCCGTGTAACGGTTTCTCAGGAACAGGCGGTTAGAATGGCTAAGGACTATCTTGACTACACGGCATTCTCTAAATCAGGATTAATCGATCAATTAAAGTTTGAGGGTTTTAGCACAAAAGACGCAACCTATGCTGTAGAAAACATAACGGTCGATTGGCAGGAGCAGGCGGTTATTATGGCTCAAGATTATCTTGATTACACTTCTTTTTCACGCCAAGGACTAATTGAGCAATTAACTTTTGAAGGATTCAGCACAAAACATGCGACCTACGCTGCAGGCCAGGTTGGTTTATAAAAGATAAAGGGAGTCGTTATTTGCTGCTCCCGTTATCTTTAGATCTATCTTTTGTGTAACCACAATTTTAACAATTTTTAGCATTATCATAATGAATCTACTTACGCCACAGCCTTCTAAGTTGTTGGTCAATTTACTATAGTGATGCCGAGATATTGTCCGAACCCAATTGTTATCATCTATATAAAGTGCGAAGGGTTATGCTCCGTATCCAAAGTCGGTGTAAGCTCTTTTTCTTTACTGAACAATCTTTACAAATTTCCTGAGGATTTCTCGTAGGTTTAGCATTTAAAATAGAACTTCTATGAAAAACTTTTTGAATATAGTATTTATGATTTGGAAGGAAAAAGTGAAAGTGTTAGACTTGATTTATCTTTGAACCTTTCACGATTGCAATGGGCATGCCCCCTGCGAAAGATTATTCAAAGGTGTGGCCTCACCTTCAATTAAAGGGTGGGGCTTTTTCTTTTAAATCCTTTACATAAGAATCCCCGGAGTTGTTTTGGTAACCCCGGGGCTGATTTTTTAACTTAATTCCTGGTAAAGTTCATTTGGGTTAATAAAATTAATACTACTGACCTTTCCTTCTTCATCCGTTTGGGCATGCCCTCTAATTTCTACCGTTTTATTTTCACCGCTTTTGTTAGTGGTATAAGACACATCCATCGAAAATTTGTAATAGCCTTCCTGATCCTCTATCGTTATACCTTCCGTTTTTAACTGATTCTCTGGATGTGCTGCTTTTAGGTAATAGGAAGCATCTGGAGTTTCTATAAAAGAAGCTTCATAGAAACTGTCGCTTACATTGGGTTTATATTGCTGCTCAAAGTATTCAGCATAATCACTAAGGTGCTTCTGGTAGGCTTCGCTCCCAAATTCCTTGTTTGCCATACCGTCTAATGCTGTTTGTAACTTCTTATTTGGTCCATTAAACATGCTCTCTAAAGCAGCTCGTATATTTTGCTTGCTTTCACTTTCATCGTCGTTCTCTTTGTTTTCTTCGGCTGAGGATTCGGAAGTCGAGTTGTTTTCTGCTCCTGAAGAACTTGAATTAGAACTGGAGTTAGAGCACCCAATAGCTAGAAACAGTAAAGAAAACCATACGACAAACTTAAAATACTTCTTAGTTCCTCTCATTTTAAACAAAATCCTCTCCATTATAGAAATTTAATTTACTCTTTGTTTACGAGAGATCCCTTCAGAAAGTTTCAAATTATTCTAAATTTGTATAATATTGGATATTAATAAAATGGAACAAGTTCTATTAGAACGCAGATACAGTGACAGGTGATTTTGGAATAATCGTCGTACATTCATCCTTGTATTTGATTCGTATAGGGTACGTTAATACTCCAAGGAATCCGCCCCTTTCGCCAATGGAGGGGCTTTTTATACTTATGGGTACTTGATGATAAGATGGCAGGTTTTATTTTTAAAACTTTCTTACTTTTAAAAGTGAGTAAGCAAAGCTTTGGCTACTTAGAGTCTGTGCCTTGCTTTTTGTCTGTTATGTTATAGGTATCTCTATTTCTCTTCTTTACAACATAATTCATAATCCCTAGCTCTTTTTTTCTCATTCTTCCATTTATTCGTAGATTGTTTGTCTTATGTCGAAAAAACTCACGTGCTCCATTGTAGGTGGTGTACCAGCGCTTACCGATTAGGGAAAAGCCCCCATGATCGTGCTCGGAAAGCTTTATTGGTCGAAAGCACGTGCCAAACACTTCGTCTTCCCATTCAATAATACCTAATGCTTCTTGTTCATCCGTCCACATGCTGCATATTTTTTTCAATACTACTCCTCCCGAAAATAGCTTATTTCACCAAAAACCAGTCCTTAATTTGCCGCCATTTTGATGACGATAGTATAATTTATGTACCAACTTATGCCACCTTACTTTATTAGTAGTAACTACCTATTATTCCATAATTTTCTGCAAAATTCCACAATTGAAAAATAAATCAGAGACAGAAAGAATCCTAATCTTGAAGGTAAGACCTTACGTCAAAGGAGAATACAATAGTAGCAGCTTTTCACAGTTTTTTGCCTCTGCGGTATAATCAAATTCCCGAAATGTGCAATAAAATTATGGCAAATAATAGTTATCACAATGCGATTTTCTCATGTATAGTTAAAGCATAATGCAGGAAGAGTGAGCACGGACTTAAATATACTAAGGGGGAGATAGAATGCGAAGGATCATCTTATCGACTGAAAGCGGTGCCGACTTACCGGATGATTTAGTTGAAAAGTACAATATTCAAGTCGTCCCTATGCACATCATTATGGATGGTAAGGATTATTTAGACGGTTCATTGCCGGTTCAGGATATATATGACTATTACGAACGTACGAAGAAAATACCCTCTACGACCTCCACAAATGTTCATGAGTACCAAGAATTCTTTACAAATATAAGAGAGAATTTTCCGGATTGCACCATTATCCATATTGGCTATACATCAAAAGCGTCTTCATCTTTTCAGCATGCGGTCATTGCGGCGGAAGAATTTGAAGACATCTTTCTTATTGATGCTCTAAACGTTACGGGAGGATTAGCTGCCATTGTGTTGGACGCTGCTAAAGCTTTAGAAGAGGAACCTGACATTGAACCTGAACGCTTTGTTGAAAAGATAGAGGCAATTGTTCCTAAATCAAGGCTGGCTTTCATCCCAGGCAGCCTGGAGTTTCTCAAAGCGGGGGGACGTGTGAGCAATATGGCTTCTCTCATTGGAACTCTGCTTAAAATAAAGCCATGCATTGAATTGAAGGATGGAAAGCTTATGTCTACAAAGAAGTACCGCGGGAAAATGAGCAGAGCCACTGAAAAACTCTTCCGTGATTACTTAACTGAATTCAATATCGATAGGAAGCAGATTTATTTTATTTACTCTATCGGACTGGATGAAAGGATCAAGCAGCGGATGGAGGAGGTTGCCAAAGAAAATGGCTTCCAAAATGTAAGATGGATTCAGGCGGGCGGGATGATATCGACTCATTCTGGCGCCGGGGGCTTCGGGGTAGCGGGATTAGAGGAATAGTACGGGCTGGACCAGAAAAATTGTAAGCAGTTCGTAAAAATCAGGGGATTAGTTGGGGTTTTTATCGAAAGGAAAGTAGGAGACTGGCGGAACGTATCATCTCTAGTTAGTCACAAAGGGGCTGTCCCATAAAGGCCAATTTATGACTTTGGGCCAGCCCTCTTGTTAATGTAAGAATCTAACTTACGTTTACCTTCAATTTATCATATTTGCGTTAGGTTTTATTATGAATTTCCTATTGTGAAACTTGAACTTTTAAATTATGAAGTACCTATTTTAACAATTGACCCAAACACCGTAGTCTATTAAACATAACATTATCAAATATGTTAGCGTTTAGGGGAAGCCATTATACTGCTTCAATCTATAGGTGGAGGGTTAGGAATGAAGAGAAAAGGATCTTACAAAGCAGCTATTTTCATTCTTTTATTAACTGCTTTAAGTGTGACCGTTTTTATTACAATAAATAAATATAATGCTTATCATGATTATCTTGAAAATCGTGTATTTAATTCTTCTTTCAAGTGGTTTGATATTGATTTTGGTACTTACAGTGAGCTTATCGATGAGGCCATAAGTGAGGAAACCATTGATTTAAAAACCGTTATACAAATAAATAGTATATATACGAATGGAAAAGATAATTTCCAAGAATTATCTCATATTGCCCAAGTTGTAAAGGGTGCTGATTTAAATAGCAGTCGGATTCTTAATAAGTTACAGGAGATTTCCACTACTCTAACATTACTTAAACAAGAGGTAGAAGAAAGTGGAACTGGTACTCTGAAGCTTTCTGGAGATCAGATTAAATTTTTAAATAATATCAAAGCATTCAATTCAATATTTGAAGATACATTAAAGGAATATTCAGATATAGATGACGAAAAATTTTTTGAATATGACAAATCAATATTGGATTGAATATCTATCCAATGTAAGTAAGCATTCGGATAGCATTAGAATATTTAACGTTTACTAATGTATGTTGTTTTTCACCTGTATAAGGCGCCCCGATAGTCTAGTATTATCATAATCTTGTGGTTTGAGTACTGCCTTTCCTTGCCTTGTCCATACATAACTAACGTTATATAATGAGAACATAACTTATACATAAAGGAGGGAAAGTCATGCATACGTTCACGTTAGACATCAAAAGTGAGAGTAAATATCTTCTTTATATGATGTCTATCATTGGAATTTCAGCCGTCCTCGGGACAAGTGTGTCCTTTTTTAGCTGAAATTTCATAGATGTGAACGTACGTATGAACTCCTAAAAATAGCGAATCAGCCGCACGGGAGTGTTTCCGTGTGGCTTTTTATGTATAAGAGAGGACGAATTTCAATGTTTAAAACAAAACGTAGTATTTATATGCTGTATGGGTATATATTTTTTGCGCAGTTATTCTTTGACCGTGCCTTATGGGTTATTTATCTTGGCGACAGAGGAATGACGTTCGGTCAAATCGGTTTATTAGAAGCTTTTCTTCATTTAGCTATTGTTTTATTCGAGGTGCCTACAGGGATGATTGCAGATTTATACGGGAGAAAAGCAAGTCTCCTGATCGGAAATTTGTTTAGCATCCTTTACGGACTGTTCATGTTAATCAGCGGAACGTTTTCGATGTTTACGCTGGGCTTTTTATCTATGGGACTTATGATCACTTTCCATTCAGGCGCCGAGCAGGCGTTTGCTTACGATACATTGAAAAATGAAAACCGTGAAAAGGAATATACCAAGGTAATGGGAACGATGACGGCTCTTGCCTTGTTGTCTCTCAGTTTTGCCAAATTTCTCGGCGGTTTTATGGCGGATATCAGCTGGGAGTGGGTGTATGGCTCAACCATCTTCACACACGTACTTGCGTTAATTCCTCTTTTCTTTTTGAAGGAACCGGAACGTGAAAAAACAGAAGAGGTGGCAGGCCGGTGGTATAACCAGTGGGTGCACCAATTTAAATTGGGTGTAAATGTATGGAGGAATAATCCGGCTATTCACCAGCCTGTGATACTGTTTATCCTGGCAAGTGCGGTGATGGTGATTATCGTTTTTTACGGTCAGGAATACTTCATTCAGTTAGGCTACTCTTCTGTGGTGGTAGGAGCCGTATTTACGGTAGAAGGACTCCTCGGGGTCGTAATGGCGAAGATGGCTTATAAAGTCGAAGAACGATTTGAATTCTTCAATATCCTGTATTATGGTTTAGGGCTTTTCCTTATGTTTTTCATGCTATTTATATTTGCCACGGACTGGGCCATTCTATTATCATTTTTGTTCCTTGCCCAGCTGCTGAGTCTGTTCGAACCGATTTTCAGCTCATTTGTGCAAAACTTCTTGAAAAGTAACGTCAGATCCACGTTCTTTTCGTTAATTGGGTTAATGGAGAGCTTCATCATCATGGTCAGCTTTCCGCTATTTGGATTTGCGATTGAGCGTACGGGATTTACGGATGGTTTTGCGGGATTGCTTGTTATATTCGTTGCGATGGCCGGGGGATATCTGATCTTTAATCGGGTTGTAAAAAGTTGATAAAAGGAGCTTCTCATTTATTGAGGAGCTCCTTTTATGTGTGCGCTTTTGTGACATTATAGGAATAGAACTTCACTTAGGAGTGAGGGTCTGCCAGCTTTTCAGCTGTGTGATCCATCATTTCCTCTGATAATTGATAGGTGCTCCTTTTAACGCCTTTCATACGTAAAATGGACTTCTCTAATAGATTTAACTGATCCATATGAATCTCGTGACCAGCCACTTCTTTTACTACAGCATGATCGTACAATTTTTCAGAAAAACTATCCTTTAGTTCTCGTTCCAGCAGAGCAGGGTCCGGCTCTCCGGCGCAGATATAAAGTGCCACCTTTTTCTGGAGTAATTCCGTTTCCTTTTCTTCCGCAAACTGCCTTAATTCTTTTTGGATCTTCCCCATATAAATAGAACCTCCGAGAACAATTGTGTCGTAATCTCCTAAAGGTGGGATCCTCTCTTTCATAACGGATCTTACATGGACCTCTCCCGGCAATTTGGTACGTAACCTGTACGCTACCTTTTTAGCACTACCGTGTCTGGTGCCATAAACGATTAGGGTTTTCATGAGAAGGACCTCCTGTTACAGATTTGTGTTCGTTCACATGTTTCAGCATAAGAATAAGACAGTAGACAACGAAGATATTTAATAATGGAAATAGGGAAAGTTCTATAATGGAAACAGTTTCTCCGGATCTCATCATGTTTACCATCATAGCTGTGATCGCTGTCAGCATAGTGAGCCCTTTTACAATAAGGATAGTTCCAAGCAAATAACCAAACGCTTTTCTTCGGAGAACAAGTACGCCGGACAGAATAGCTGCTGGTACGATAAAACCGAGGTCGAGCACTTGGATGACGAGCGTCGTATAATGTTCAAGACCGACAGGCGGGGTATCTTGAATGATACTTGGCAGGATTCGACCTAGCCACAATGCGAGCAGCAGAACCGCCAGGAAGAACAAGAATCCAGCGATCGTTTTCACAGGGATATGAGCATCAAATGATTGATGCAGCTTTTCATAATCGAATGACATCATGGTCAGAGTAAAGGCAAAGAACGAAGCGGAAAGCAAGAGAACATACAATAAGAAGAAATCATTATACATAAGTAACAAAGCGTACGAGGCATAGGTGTACAAAAAGTATCCAATTGTGCCAGCAAGAAGGATTCGCCCCTTCATACTTCCTCTTCTAGCCCAGTGTAAAGAGAACCACAATAACGGCAGTCCGAATAAGAGGGTTACCCAGTCCTGAGCGATCACTTGAGCGGCCGCACTCACCGAGTCTAATTGGTATAATCCTTTCCCGTATAACGGGATATTCTCTCCCTGGATCGATTGAAACGAAGTGAAGGAAGAATTGCGGCTCGATGAAACTCCAACGAATGCTACGAAGAGGGAAATGATACCAGTGAGATAGACTACCCAGGTTATTTCTTTTTTGAACTTCATTTTTCCCACCTCCTAAATACCTTCTTACTTATGTTATATCACGGGGTAGAGGTGGATATGAGGAGCATTGATGACTATATTGTGAATTAATTCACATGTATCGAATATTGTGACCAACTGTATGTCATTATTGGATATGTGGTAGAAGCGGAGGACATGCTGGCGTGTTTGGAAAGGAAACGGCTCATCCTATCTTATTATCTCACGGCTTTTTGAGACATTGCGTTTTAGTATTTTTGTGCTAGTGGAGTATAGTTATATAGTTCTGCCATTTATTAAATCACCGTTCCTTTTTACATATTTTTACTATAAGATAAAACTACCTACATAGAGTTACTCACATGTAGAAAATCATAAAGGGGAGATTGTATGAAAAAGTTAGTAGTATTCTTGGGAATTGGGGCGGTTAGTCTAATGGTGGCTTGTGGCACAGATGAAGCAAGTAAAGAATTAGAGGCAAACGATACAGAGAAGGCAGAGGCGAAGACAGAGGAAGCACAGGCAAGTGATAGCAGCTCAAGTGAAGATAGTACATCCGAGGGAGATAAATCTAAAAAAGATGATATATGGACTTATTATGAGGATGCTAATTGGTCAGATGATTTTAAAGGACTAAAGAGTGAGATTCAGAAGGTGGTTGTTACGGAGGAAGCGCCTACTATGGAAGATGAAAACGCAAAAGAGTCTGCTGTAGGGGTTAAGTTTAAAATGGAGAACACCACAGACCATAAGTTTACTACCTACCCAGATCAAGCAACTCTAGTAACTAGCACAGGAGAACAGGTAGAAGCTGATATGTTTATGAGTGACTCTTTAGGCGGTGAGATAGATAAAGGTGTTATAAAAGAAGGAAATATTATATGGTATCTGGAACGTGGTGAAGCCAAATCAATTGAGTGGATAAAGATGGAGTGGGATGCACGTAATGGATCCGAGGATGAGTTGAGCGATGACCGCAAGGATTATGAGGTGGAATTGCAATTAAAGTAGATATTTATACCGATAACTTTACTCTATTAGTGTAACGTCCTGGGGGTCAAACCAAAGAATCCTTCTACTAAAGCATATGTTACTAGAGTATAATGTATGAACTAGCTTTATAGTTACCTAGATGCATATGTTTCCATCTTATCAATGACCAAATTCACCTAAATACAACTGTTTCCTTTATTAAGCAGGCTCAAGTAATCATTTGGCGAAATTGTTCAAGGAGAGGGAGGTGAAACAATGGCCGAAATTCATTTCGATGCAACGAAAAGTAAAGGAGTAACCCAAAGCACCGAGGGGCATGAAATTTACTATCAGGTTTATGATGTAAGTGGGTTAGATGATGGACAGGATTTTCAAGTGGAATATGAAACTAACGTTGATTTCAATCCACAACAAGAGCAGTTAACCTTTAAACAAGGAACCGAGACAATAGAGTTAAAGGGGCATATTTTTTATCTGGATAATGTTACGTAGGTATTAGAAGTAACTTAGTATCGGGCTTCAAACCCCAAAATTGATCAACAGAGTCTTTCAAATACACACTGATATATATTTATCACAAATGAAACAACGTGGTTCAGCATATTGCTTAACCACGTTGTTTCATTTGTGACTTTAAGATTGCCAGCTCTTTTACTATAGTTTTTATAACTTTATCAACTCCTTCAAAACACCTATCCTCATCTAGTTAAATGTTATTATTTTCCTTAAAATGAAAGGATTTCTATTGTTCATTATTGAAGTGGTGTAGACAACAAAATTTGAAGGGAGATGGTGATTGATGAAGAAAAAAGTCTTATCAATGGCTTTAGCAGGTACTTTACTTGCTGCTGGAGCCGCAACAGGACCAGTATTGGCAGGTAACAGTGCCAACGGTCCAAATTATGAAGGTAATGAGACGATTAAAAATGAACGCCTTCATAGTTATGAAGAGATGGTTAAAGTATTGGAGAAGGCTGACAGTCAATCTGAAGCTATGGAGCTTGAAACTTACGGAGAATCTGTAAAAGGACGAGACTTATACTTAGCAAAATTCTCTTCTGATGAAGATAATCCTACTGTACTATTTCTTACCCAGCAGCATGGAAACGAGACGTTAACAACAGAAGGGGCTCTTAAACTTATTCAGAATTTAACTTCAAACGGAAAGAAAACTCAAGAAATTCTAGATAACGTAAATGTTCTTATTGCTCCACGATTGAATGTTGATGGGGCAGAAGGAGATGTTAATTTCTCATTAGATGATTACGTATCAGGTACACATACGCGCTATAACGCAAATGGAGTTGATTTAAACCGTGACCATGTGGCTCGTGAACAGCCTGAAACGAAGGCCTTTCATGAGAATGTTTTACAAAAGTACAGTCCGGATTACATGATTGATCTTCATCACCAAGGTACACAAACGACACTGGGTGATTCAGATGAGCTTGTGTCAGGTTCTATTCTTTATCCGACGACAGAAAATGTAGATGATGAAGTGCTTCAACGTTCTAAGCAGCTTGGTTCTGTGGTTTACAATGCTGTAAGTGATAAAGGTTATGGCTTACTTTCTAAGTATCCTGGTGGAAAAGCAGAAACGATCAGCCGTAACGGTCTTGCAGTAGAATATGATGTCGCCACGTTATTGTTTGAAATGCGTGGAATGGCCGATCACGAATACGAGGATTATGTCCTGGGACAAAAGAGCAATGGCAAGCTGATTCAACAAGCCGTTACTGCAATGGAAGCCACACTTGAAGCTCTAGCTGATGGTTCTATTAACGATGCAGATACGTCCTTCTGGGATGACCTTCCGCTTAGTGGGTACGGCGAATAACAAAAATTTGAGGAGTGAATAATATGAAGAAAAAAATCTTAACTGTTGTCAGTACTCTTGCCCTTTGTACAAGTTTAGCCATGCCTACATACGCGGCAGGGAACCATCCAGGTACGCCTGAACAGCAAACTTACAACAGCTCTGGATTTACAGACTATGGCCAGCTTGTTAAAAAACTTGAGAAAATTGAACGATCAAGTCAAGGACGTGTAGACGTCGAAGTAGTAGGACAATCCAACCAAGGTCGAGACATTTACCAGGCACGTGTCGGTACAGGGGATCGTGTCATTTTAATTGAAAGTGAAATCCATGGTAATGAAAAAACCGGCACGGAAGCGATTTTAAATCTACTTCAGCATTTAGGATCCAGCAACTCTCCTGATGTAAAAGCCATGCTTGAAGAAGTTACACTCGTTACGCTGCCTAAAATGAACCCAGATGCTTCAGAACTCGATCGCCGCGGAAATGTCATGTCGTGGGAGGAAGTATTACAGGACTTCCCTCAACTAGAGGGAGCGGATGGTCCGACGTGGAACCACTACTATTCGGAAAATAGGGCCACTATACAAGGGGATGACTATGCATCTCAACCTGGATTCGATGTGAACCGCGATTTTAATCCAGATTTAGACTACACTCCTGAACCAGAAGACGTGCCGGGTTCTTCTTCACAACCTGGCTGGTATATCACACCTGAAGCTCAAACGGTTCGAGATGTATATAAAGACTTAGAAGATGAATTTGGTAAAGTCGATGTGTTTGTAGACTTGCATCACCAGGGACTTTATTACGTAGATGGAACGTCAGAACCCGTCACACTATCTCTGTCTGGTCAATTTGTTCCTGATCCATCAAGCGAAGCAGGATCTAAATATGCAGAGTATGAAGACACCTATGACTATGATTTCTCACGCCAACTGAATTTGGCTGCTTATGATGCTCTTCAATCTATGGGAAATTCCCCATTTGATAACATTACGTTGTACAGTCAAGGTCTTGACTTGCCAGGTACGGCACTAGGATCTTTTGCTTTAAATGGAAGTGGAACCGTGCTTTTTGAAGTTACAGGACAAACACAAAGCATGGGACAAAAGAAAAAAGGAATGCTTGTTAAAGCCGTAGAAACAGGGTTACAAGCGATTATTGAGGGCGTAGCAGACGGGTCAGTAGATGAGCTTGATCCAGAACGCTATGAAGATATTCCAGAAACATCTTATCAACCAGGTATTTAATAGTAACAATGGCTGGGACAAATCTAGTAAATTAAATTGAAAGTGGTCCGCATCGAAATGATGCGGACCACTTTTTTAGGGTTTTCTTATATTTGAGGTTTGGTGACATGTAATATTATTAATACTAGAATTTGTTTTTACCATGTCCCTACACCTAGAAAAGCGAGGCAAGACGCTGCACAGACTCCCGCACCTTATCATCTTCCATATTCGCAAACCCAATCACCAGTTTCTTCTTTCCTTCCTCCGTCATCTCGTAATCCTGTAAGAAAAAGCGGCGAATCGTATATAATACAATTTTATTATCTCTGGCACGCTCTTCAATCTCACTATAGGAAAGAGTAGTCTCAATATCTACTAAAAAATGAAGGCCGGCAGGAATGTTGTGAATGGTTATCTTGTCCTGAAACGTCTGGCGCAGTTCACGAATAAGCGCAGCCCGCTTCGCTTTGTAGTAGGCATTCATTCGCTTAACGTGTCTCCCATATTCCCCTTCATCAATGAAATACTTGAGTGTCCACAAGTTGAGTCCTGACGGGCCGTCGATCCAATCACCAAAAGCATTACGGTATCTTTTTAACAAATCAGGAGGAAGAACCATGTAGCTGATACGCAAACTCGGCAGCAGCGTTTTTGAAAACGTCCCGGTGTAGATGACCTGCTGGTTCTGGTCGAGACTTTGCAGGGAAGGGATATGATCGGTTCCGTACTTAAATTCACTGTCATAGTCATCTTCTACAATGTAACGAACAGGCGACTCGGCTGCCCAGTTTAAAAGTTCAATTCTCCTATTAATCGGCATGATCGTACCAGTGGGAAACTGGTGGGAGGGCGTTACAAACACCCATTGAGGGTCACTTTCTCGAATCTCCTGAATAGAAATGCCCTGATGATCCAGCCCCGCCGGACTTACCGGGAAACCCATGTTTTTCAGTAAATTATAAAACCGCTGATACCCGGGGTTTTCGACAGCCACTTGTGTATCTTTTGTTTGTAAGGACATGAGTTTATGAATGAGCGGCTGGGTTCCGGATCCGATGACAATTTGTTCGGGCCGGCAGCGCACGCCTCTTGTGAGAGCAATCATCGTTGCGATCGATTCGCGGAGTTCATAAGGCCCCTGGGGGTGTGGTAAAAGAGCAAGCTGAGTGCGATGGTGTTCCATGACTTTCTGCTGATACTTTCTCCATTTCTTAAATGGAAAGTGCTCCGCATCCGTCGCAATATGAGAAAACGTCACCTCGGGCTGAAATCCATTTTTAGTACCTTCCTCTTTCAATTCCTCTGGGAACGGCACGTCTTCTTCGTTTCTTTTAATATAACTTGTAATATCTTCTACAAAATACCCTTTGCGCTCTGCGCTGTATATATAGCCTTCCGCCAGTAATTGTTCATAGGCGTGGGCTACGGAATTGAGGCTGACCTCCAGATCCTGTGCCAGTTTTCGCTTGGATGGGAGCTTCTTTTTACTGAGACGGTCGTCGAGGATCAGGTCTCTTAAGTTCGTATAAATCTGCTTGTAAATGGCCGGTTGTTCGGCTCCTTTTTCAATATGGAAAAACACAGCTAGCTCCTCCTACAACGTATCTGGTCCCATTATTATTTAAAATCTGGTACTTTTAATTGTACCAGAAAATTGTCATAATTATCTATAAATTCTGCGGGAGGGATCAACAGTGACCAATAAAACAGTGAACAAAGACGAGTTGCAGCGAAAAAGAAAGAAGTACATACCAAAAGGGATAGGGAATGGGAACACCAATATAGCCGACTACGCAAGAGGTGCAAGAGTATTCGATAATGAAGGTCGTGAATGGATTGATTTTGCCGGAGCCATCGGTACGCTTAATGTTGGGCACACCCATCCAAAAGTAACGGAAGCTGTCAAAAAGCAGGCGGACCGCTATCTTCATCCGGGCTTTAACGTCATTATGTATGACAGCTATATCAATCTGGCGGAAAAGTTATGCACGATTACGCCTGGATCGTTCGATAAAATGGCGATGCTGTTTAATTCCGGAGCTGAGGCTGTAGAAAATGCGGTTAAAGTAGCCAGAAAATATACCAATCGCCAGGCTGTTGTTTCCTTTGAACGCGCATTCCACGGACGTACGAATCTAACGATGGGCATGACCAGCAAGGTGAAGCCGTATAAATACAATTTCGGTCCTTATACGCCGGAGATTTACCAGGCTCCATATCCTTATATGGCCAATAAACCTGAACAGATGACGGATGAAGAGTATATTGATTACAGTATCATGCGCTTTAAGGAGTATTTCGTCACTGCGGTCGCACCGGAAACGGTAGCTTGTGTCGTGATGGAGCCGGTCCAGGGTGAAGGCGGTTTCATTATTCCTCCGAAGCGCTTTGTGCAGGAAGTAAGAGACTTCTGCAGCGAGCACGGCATTGTTTTTGTGGCTGATGAAATCCAGACAGGTTTCGGCCGGACAGGACGTTTATTCGCAAGTGAACATTTCGATATTGAGCCGGATGTGATGACACTTTCGAAATCCCTTGCAGCAGGCATGCCGCTAAGTGCCGTGGTAGGGAAAGCCGAAATGATGGATGCTTCCTCTCCAGGGGAACTTGGTGGAACATATGCCGGGAATCCTGTAGCCTGCGAAGCGGCTCTTGCTGTCATTGAGGTTATGGAAGAGGAAAATTTAAGCGATAAAGCTGAACAAATTGGTGCTACACTGGAAGATAAATTAGTAGAGTTGAAAGCACGTCACGATTATCTTGGCGATATCCGCAGACTTGGCGCGATGGTTGCGGTAGAAATTGTTGATGCGGAAGGGAACCCGGATAAAGCCAAAACGGGGGCGATCACGTCCTATGCTAACAATAATGGGCTACTGCTGCTTTCCGCTGGCGTAAAAGGAAATGTGGTTCGTTTTCTGACACCGCTTGTGATTACAGATGAGGAATTGAATCAAGGGATGAGGATTTTGGAACAGGCTTTTGAGGAAGCGGCAGACTAATCGAAGAGAGGAAGAGGCTTTATGGGGAATACAATCCAAGTGAAAAACCCGGCGACCGGGAATATTTTGAAAGAAGTAGATGTGACCTCAGCTGCAGATATTGAAGCAGCCTTAAGAGAGGGAGATGAGGCATTCAAATCGTGGTCAAAGGTGAATGCTCATGAGCGGTCTAATTTACTAAAAAAATGGTCGACCAAAATTAAAGAAGAAACGGAACAGCTGGCGGAAGTGATGACGCTTGAAAGCGGAAAGCCGCTCAAAGAATCACGTGGAGAAGTCGCCTATGCGGCAAGCTATATCGATTGGTATGCGGAAGAAGCGAAGCGAATCTACGGGCGAACGATTCCTTCTCACTCAGAATCCAAACGCATTGTTGTAACCAAAGAGCCTGTCGGGCTCGTGGCTGCCATCACACCGTGGAACTTCCCGGCTGCGATGATGACTAGAAAAGCTGCTCCTGCGTTAGCCGCGGGCTGTACATTCGTGGTGAAACCTGCTGAAGAAACACCGCTCACAACGATTAGACTTGTCCAATTAGCCCATGAAGTAGGGATTCCCAAAAATGTGGTTCAATACGTAAATGGCCACGGGGCAGATGTTGGGCCGATTTTCACAGATAGTCCACTCGTCCGTAAAATCACCTTTACTGGTTCTACGCCAGTAGGCAAATTACTAATGAAAAACAGTGCGGCAACGATGAAACACGTATCCATGGAACTCGGAGGCCATGCGCCCCTTATCGTGGCAAAAGATGCCGATATCGATTTCGCTGTCGAACAGACGCTTGCTTCGAAGTTCCGGAACGCCGGACAAACATGTATCTGCGCGAATCGCGTGCTCGTCCATGAATCCATCTCAGATGAATTTTCAGAGAAACTTACCGCACGCGTCAAAGAGCTGAAGGTCGGCAATGGTCTCCATGAAGAAACGGATGTTGGGCCGGTTATTAACGCGGGTGGTTATGAAAAGATCCATACGCAGATTGAAGATGCCGTGGATAAGGGTGCGAAAGTACTCTATGGTCATCAATACGATAAAGACGATGAGAAAGGCTATTATTTTGTTCATCCTACTGTACTCGAAAACGTCGGGGAAGGCATGGACATTATGCAGGAAGAAACGTTTGGTCCAGTCATTCCACTTACCACTTTCTGTGATAATGAAGAAGCGGTGGAGATTGCCAACAATACACCGTTCGGCCTCGCCGCTTACTTCTTCACGAATGATTACCGAACCGGAATCTATTATCAGGAGAATTTGAAGTTCGGGATACTTGGGTGGAATGATGGTGCACCGTCTGCGGCACATGCACCGTTCGGTGGTATGAAAGAGAGCGGCATTGGACGTGAGGGCGGTCCTGAGGGGATCGAGCCTTACATTGAAACGAAATATCTTTCCATCGGAGGTATTGAATAGTTTTTTACGTCGTGGAAAGAATTATTTCTTCTCCAAAACGAAGTAATTGAAGGCTTAAGTACTCATGGGTGGTGTGGCAAGTGCGTTTCTGCTAGTGCCTGTCCACTTCCCAGAGGTACAAGAATGTTATGAATCTATCTGCAATAAAACCTCTATATTTTTAGCTTTAATTTACTGAATTTTGAAACAAACAAGACAATACATAGCTTTCACTAATCGTCTTAATTTATGGGTTATACAATAAGTGATTTGAAGGTAACGATCAGAAAAAATTACGTTTTTAAGAAAGCCCAAACCAAGGAGGACCTTTCAATGAAAGAACAAAAGTTAAAGAAAGTCCTGTCAAACTTTGATTTATTATTCCTGGCCCTCGGAGCAATGCTTGGATGGGGATGGGTGGTGCTCTCCGGTACATGGATTACGGAAGCAGGCTCAATGGGAGCGGTTATCGCTTTTGTAATTGGTGGATTTCTTGTCATCTGTGTGGGGTTAAACTATGCAGAACTCGCTTCAGCGATGCCCAAAGTTGGAGGGGAACATGAATATGTTCATAAAGCTTTAGGAGCCAAGTACTCTTTTGTAGCCTCCTGGGCAATTACTCTAGGATATGTATCCGTAGCTACTTTTGAAGCGGTCGCTCTCCCGACTGTCATTGACTACTTACTGCCGGATTATCAGGCTGGTTATCTGTGGACCATTGTCGGCTGGGATGTTCATTTAAATTGGGTGTTGATTGGTTCTGTTGGCGCCTTAATTATTACGTTCATTAATTACATCGGTTTAAAGCAGGCAGCCGTCCTGCAAACGGTATTTACTTTAATGATTATTGCCGTAGGACTCATATTAATTTTTGGTTCTGCCTTCCTTGGAGACCCAGGGAATCTGTCTCCATTCTTTGTTGGAGGTGCAAGCGGCATCATGACCGTGTTAGTGATGGTCCCCTTCTTATTTGTCGGATTCGATGTCATTCCACAGGTGGCGGAAGAAGCCAATCTGCCTCGCAGGAAAATCGGTACATTATTAATTGTATCTGTAACCAGTGCTGTTGTATTCTATCTCGCGATTGCTTTAGGCGTGGGGTTAGGATTAAACCCTGCTCAGCTGGCAAATGCCCAGCTCGCTTCTGCAGATGCGATGGGTGCCCTGTTTAATTCAAATACTTTTGCCCAAATTCTTATCCTTGGTGGTGTGGCTGGGATTATTACAAGTTGGAACTCTTTCATTATTGGAGGTAGCCGGGTTCTCTATGCGATGGCGAAATCTGGAATGCTGCCTGCATGGTTCGGTCGCCTGCATCCTAAATACCAGACACCTTCGAATTCGATATTATTTATCGGTATCCTATCTATGCTAGCACCACTATTAGGTCGGTCCGCACTTGTATGGATTGTAGATGCTGGCGGCTTAGGAATTGTTGTGGCCTATTTCTTTGTAGCTCTTTCTTTTATTGTACTAAGGAAAAAGAAACCCGAGATGGAGCGGCCTTTCCGCGCAGCCAAATCACCAATCTTTGGCTACTTAGCTCTAGTATTAAGTTTAGGGTTCATTGTTTTGTATTTCCCTGGTATGCCGGCAAGCCTGATCTGGCCTTATGAATGGATCATGGTAGCAGGATGGACTTTGCTTGGGGCTTATTTCTTCATTCAGATGTTGCGTGGAACGTATCAAAAGAAAATAAGTTCTTCTGAGGAAAAGGCTTTATAGAAATAGAAAGGTTGCTTTTCTGCTGTCTCTATCCTAAATTGGAACTATTAACTGATTTCAGAAGAATAAAATAAGGTCTAAAAACTCCCTCATTCGCTTTATATAATAATGAGGGAGTTATTGTTATGTAGAGGAAAAGCTACAATTATCTACGATTACCATGTTTAAAGAATAGTAATCTCTTAATATATGGAATTTTTTGATCTATAAATATACAGGAGCTTAGCACTTTAATACAATAGCTTGTTGGGAGTCATCCCCTTAAATGTTTCCTATCCAAGGATACGACATTTATTTAAATTTATATTAGTAAAATAAACAATATCAATTGATAAAGATAATTGAAAATGAGACAATTTTCCATGGGAAGATTTAATCTAATCAAAAGTGTGCTTTTTAGAGTAAATTGAACATTTATCTAAGAAGTTGATAATCAGAAATTAATGTAAAAATTTCCATGGGATGAGGTTATAAATATGAGGGGAAATATTGTAGAAACATTAACTAATGATTTTAACGAGGAAAAAGATATTATTAGCACTTTAATAGAAAATAAGAAGGAAATAACTCCTTACTCAAAGGAAAAAGTAAAAGGTAGAGAGATAATTAACAAAGATTTGATACCAAATAATGAAAAAATTGTTTTAGACTATTATAAGTTACTTCTAAATACATATTACAAAGTAACGTACCCTAATCGTTCATATATAATGACTGAGTTAATGAATATCATACCGTATTTACATCTTTACAATAGATATACTGTATATAAATTTGATTTTAAGAATTTCTTCTACAATATAAATCCAAAAAAATGTTTCAATCTCATTCAACGCTCTCTTAATCTTAAGCCTTATGAATATTATTTTCTGAGGAAATATCTTCACAATATTGATAAACTCACACCCGGTATTGGATTGCACAATGCTTTCGTAGAGATAGTAGGTAAGCAATTTGATCTCGGTATTAGGAATAAATTTAGCGAAAATATGCTTCATTTTGCTAGGTTCGTAGATGATTGTATATTAATATTAGATGAAAAGATAAGTCGTACATATTTAGAAACTGAAATAGGAAAAATTATTAAAGATATTTTCGGGGAAAAATTAGGTATTAATAATAAAAAAACTGAATTTAGGGATTCTGAGAGTGTAAAATATAGTTTTGATTATCTAGGGTATGAATTTGAAAAGGGTCAGGCGGCTAACCAACCTTTTAAAGTTGGAATAGCCAAAAAGAAATTGGATAAATATAACGATAAGATAGAAAAAATTATATTATCCTATGATCAGCATCATGATGTAAGACTACTAAGCTTTCAATTAGAATTAATATTTAAAAGAATTGTTTACTATGGGAGTAAAAAGAACCAATCAAAGAATCGTTGGCAAGTGAGGGGAATCAGCGATAGTTACAAGGAATTAAAAAAGTTCATTAATCACAATGAAGACTTCGAAAAGATAACAAATGATACTAAAAACTTTTTTTGTAAGTCAATATTTATTTGTTTTAAAAGGAATGGCGTTAGAATACCTGCGAAAATTGTAAATCAAATTAACAACAAAAAGTTTATTTCATTATTTTTAAACAATAAGGCCATCTTATTACATAAGAAAGTAGGACTAAGTCATAGCGAATTGAAAAAAAGAGTGATGGTTTTTACTAACGAGAATTTAGAGAATTATAGCTATAATGAATTAGCTAACAAACTTCTAAGAAATGTAGTGTAAATAGGAATGGCGAGATGATTAATCATCTCGCCATTCCCTTTAAGAACTAGCGAGCGCTAGCTCTTGATATTGTGTATCTGCATATTACCATTTATTAAATAGGAGTGTCAAAATGAATAACGAACATTCTCAAAGATTTAATAGGCAAAATTTAGATTACTTATTAACAGATTTACTACCATACGAAAAAGGGAATCATTTTACTCATCGTTTTCTATATGAGTACCTACATAAAAACAAAAAGAAATTGAATAAAATAATAAGAGGTGTGGGGGTTGAGGCGAAATATTTCAATCATTCTTGGCATTCAGCACCACTAAAATTTAAAGTTCGAAAAAAAAGTGGAGGGTTTAGAGAAATTTCTTTAATTAATCCATTAGGTTTGTTGCAATCTCTCGTTTTTATAGACTTATTTGAAAATGACATAATTAATATTACGCATAACAAAGTAGACTTTTCAGCAAGAAAAGCGAGAAGGACAAATAGCTTAACTTATAAAAAAAATAATAAACAAACGGTGTATTATACGGATAAGACAAAAAAACAATTGCTGATAACACTTGAGTCATCAGGGACGTACTTTAAACATTATCCTTTCAAAACAATTACTCAACTTTTAAACGACATCTCATTTACTTATCATAGGGATAAATTTAAAGTGTTGAATGTAGTCGACATTCAAGATTGTTTTCCAAGCATTTATACACATTCATTTAAGTGGCTAATCTCAAACAAGATATATGATTCAAAAAAATTGAGTAATTCGAATTCAGTATATACAAATATAGATCAGTTTTTACAAAATATAAATGGATCTAAAACAAATGGAATAATTGTAGGTCCCGAAATTAGTAGGTTGTTAGCGGAGTTTTTATTTGTACATTTAGATCAAAAGCTGGGGCGAAATTTACGAAGAGAAGGATTAATAGAAGATTATAATTACAAAATTTTTAGATTTGTAGATGATTACTATATATTTGCAAATGATAAAGAAACACAGCAATTAATAAAAGATGAATTGTCCAACTTAATAAATGAATTTCAGTTAAAAATAAATGAATTAAAAGAAAGTCATTTTGAAAGAGATGATACTCTTAACTTATGGATGTATCAATTATCTCCTGTGATGGATGATTTAATGACTATATTCAGTCCTGAACCTGATCCCAAAGAAGAGTTAATAGAAATAATTTATAATGAGATAATTAATATTGAAGCTATTCCAGATTCCTACCTGGAAGTTGCTTCAAACATTGAAAAAAAATCTAACCCAAAAAAATATCTTCGTAAAATAAAGTATAAAGATATTAGAAATAAATTGAATATTGCTATAAAGGCGAGTGGAGAAAGTTCATTAATATCTTCTTATATCTTAAGTACTATTTTAAAAAACATTGAAAATAATAATGATATAGAAATAAATATGGAAGCAAATGAATTAGTCAGTTTTATACTACTAACATACACTAAATCAGCTAGTTACGCCTCTACTCAGAAGGTGATTAGAATCTTTGTAATGATGTTTGAATTATATGAAGATCGTAAGTTTATCGACGAGATTATTGAAAGGAATATAGAAAGGTTTAGGAATGATATCTTTAGAAATCATCCTGCAGATTGGATTGATTTCCTAATGTTTATTTCTAATTATAATATTAATATTTCAACCTCTCTTATAGAAGAAATTACTGAGTTATTAATTGATAATGAAACACCGACCCATATAGCTGCTTTGTGTCTAATGGGAGAGTCTAAATTTATTAGTTCTAGAAGAATAGTTAGGAAAGTAAATACCTTAATCAAAAGTAAATTAGAGAGTATTAACTGGTCTGATTTTTTCCAAGATAATTTATCCTGGTGGGTATTAATATTTTTTAGTTATCCCAAACTAAGCAGTAAACATAAGCAAGAAATGAACGTTAGATTACGTGATATCCAAGCAGAATTAGACAATCAAGATAATCGGTCTATTAATAACACTAAATCTCTTATAATTGATTTTTTATTAAACGAAAAACAACACTTCATTGAATGGGATTTCTCAAAAGATAGTTACTATAAGAAATATTATTATTATACTAAAGATAGAACGGTTTTTAACCCTGACATTAACAATCAAATTAATACTTCTAGATAGACAATAATTATAGAATTTTAATCACTAATCTCTACCGAGAATTGGGAGATGCTACTCCTATATCTTCGGTGGATCAATAAGCCTTTATACGCTTAATTGTTTTATTTGCTAGCACTAGAAAGGAATTACCTTATCAGTTGATTGTCAATAATCGCAAAGAAGGAAATGTTTTCATGTTTAGAGAAGACCTAAATAAACTGATTGCCATTACCTGTTTCTAGATTGCTATAAACATTCAGGTTTTTTTCCTAGAAATTTCTGTAGAGATTGAAAGAGAGAGCGCAGAAGCGACGAATTTATCAGATAATCCCTTTAGTCTATTAAAAAACAAAAAAGATTAAAACTTTAGCGAAGTCGTCCGATATAAGTAATGTAAAAACATTACATAAGTCGGCCGACTTTTTGTGTGTTATCCAATGTATCTCACAAGGAAGTGAGATAAACTATTTCAAGGAGGAATTTTTAAATGAGAATTAATCACAATATCGCGGCGCTAAATACGCACCGCCAACTAGGTCAAGCGAATAATGCACAACAAAATTCTATGGAAAAGTTGTCTTCTGGTCTTCGTATCAACAATGCTTCTGATGATGCAGCTGGTCTTGCAATTTCCGAAAAAATGCGCAGTCAAATTCGTGGATTAGATCAAGCTTCTCGGAATGCTCAAGATGGTGTTTCTCTTGTGCAAACAGCAGAAGGTGCATTAAATGAAACTCATTCAATCCTACAACGAATGCGGGAGCTTTCTGTACAATCGGCAAACGACACAAACACTGATGCTGATCGTCAAGAACTACAAAAAGAAATGAGTGAGCTACAAAAAGAGGTTACACGTATATCAGGAGAAACTGAATTTAATACTAAAACACTTATGAATGGTGATTTAGAGAGCAATGCTACTGGTATTTCTAATACTAATCAAGTAGGTTCTGTAGAAGTAGTTGACTTTGGAGACAATCTTTCAGATGGCGCTACTATAACCATGAATCAGCTAGTCACTCATGATGCTGAGTCAACTACAGATGCAGATGATGGAGCATTCCAAAAAGTAGATATTGAATTAGGTAATGGAAGTAATACCCAAACTGTTTCTTTTTCAAAGGCTGAAATAGATGCTGGTACAACTAGTAAAGAAGTTACTATAGATGGGGCTACTTTAAAAATAAACTTAGACGATCCATCTACGTTATCCTCTTCTCAAGGAAATGGTGCAGGTACTCAGACTAGTGACGATAGTTTAACGATGAATGATAATTCACTTAAATTCCAGATTGGGGCTAATCAAGATCAGAGTATAAGTTTAGGAATAAATGATATGAGTTCAGAAGGTTTAGGTATTGATACAATCGATATTTCTTCCCAAAGTGGAGCAAACTCTGCGGTTACTACACTAGATGGTGCAATTGAGACTGTATCAGCTGAGCGTTCTAAACTTGGAGCATATCAGAATCGTCTTGAGCATACTATTAACAATCTTGGTACATCGTCCGAAAATCTGACTGCCTCAGAGTCACGCATACGAGACGTAGACATGGCTAAAGAGATGATGAATCAAACCAAATCTTCTATATTGGCACAGGCTTCCCAAGCAATGCTTGCGAAAGCAAACCAGATGCCACAAGGAGTACTTCAACTTCTACGTTAAAATTACTAATGAAACTCGCTCTCAGAATGAGCGGGTTTTTAGTTTTTTAGTAGACTAAATAGAAGATTCTGCTCAATTTTTTCCCCCCACCTTGTTATTAGTGATGCATTCTATCAAATTCCCTCATGGACAACAATAGGACAGAAAAAGAGAAGCTTACCAACACGCTAGTTGGCTAAGCCTCTCTTTTTTTATTACATAAAAAACACCACAAACAACTGCAGGTATATCTGCACCATCACATAAAACGCAATCGCATACTTAAAGTTAAACAACAAACCATTCTTAATAATACTGAGCTTGTTCACCGAACTCAAAATAATAGAGGGCAGAATCAGCGGCGACAACATAATCGAAATCACACTCCCGGATGTAATCCCCAGCACGACAATCTCCGGGGGATAAGGCAGTTCCACACCTTGTAGAATCCCGGAAACAAGTACGATTACTGTAAGCGGGCCGAGTCCAATAAATCCGAGGATGATCACAACAAACGGAAGGACCCACAGGAAGTTTAAGAACGGGACGGCGTCTGTAATATAAAACAATCCGTCAATAATATACTCGCCGTAGCCTGACTGATTGACGGCATTGATGAGAAAGCCGGCGGCAAGTAAGATGGAAAACTGCTGGGCTTTGTTGGGAATGCTTTTTCCGACATACGTTTTTCCATTCTCTGCAATCGCGCTGCTTCTTCGGCGGACGATGAAGTAGAGAAGGACCCACGCTACGATAACGATCGGGATAATCAGTAAGAGATCCACGGGCCAAAAGGCGTTTACTAGAAAGATAGATCCGAATAAAGTGACGAACAAGATGCCGAATTCGAGCGCATCGCGATTCCCGTTTGGATCTTCTTTCTTTTCTTCTTCAATTCGACCCAGTTCCTCCTGAATACCAGCCGTAAGATCGACGCCATAATGACGTTCCTGGAAGTGGGAGAATAGAACGGACAACAGGGTGCCGGCGAAGGCGATGACAAATCCCTGCAGGATAGATAAACCGAGCGATGCTCCGAGCGCCTGTACGGCGAAGATAAAGCTAGGAATGCTGACGACCCACATGGTGGTCAGGGAAAACGCACGCAGCAGGGCGGTTCCTTTATAGTTCTCCCATACTTCTCCTTTTTGATTTTCCAAAAAATCGTCGATCATCCCGTAGACCATTGGGATCGAACCGAATAATAGGAAGTAAGAGATGATCTGCGTGATAACCATCATGCCGAAATAGAACTTGCGACTCGTATTGAGCAGGTTCTGCGCGAAGTTAATAACCGCTTCGATGTATGGCTTTTCCTCTAAGACCCAGCTGATCGTCGGAACGATCAGTAAGAGAGCGATCAGCCCACTCATTACGGTGAAGCCGGAGACGGTCGCTTCGATTAAGGAGGTCCCTGCGGTCAGGTGAATGATCAAGGCGATGACAAGCAGTAACAGCGATATGGCTGCCTGTTTCATCGGCAGGAAAAAGTAGCCGAGCAGGAAGGCAGTGAGACCGAATATGGAAAGTACCGGAGAAAGTGTTTCTCCGCCGGTGAAATAGACAACGAAATGCATAAGGACATATAAAGTTATAAATAAGGTATAACCTTTTTTGGCTAGTTGTACCATGGTGAATGCTCCAATCGTGGTTCAATATGTACGTAACACATCTTATCACAGGAGGCTTCGATTAGCTGAGATTGTGCTCCACGGAATTACCGACGCAGCTGCTTTCTTTTACAAAAAAGCAGTCCGGTTCGTCTAAGAATAGACTTCCGGACTGCTTTTCACATGCTCACCCGCGAACGTAGGGGATAGACAGACCTGATTTCTGCCGGATTGTTTTGCTTCATAAAGTGCCTGATCGGCTTCTTCAATGAGTAATTGCGGCGTGTTGGTTGTTTCGTCATAACAGGCAATACCAACGGACACGGTAATAGAAATAGACTCACCTGTAGCCAATCGAAAGGCATGATTTTGAACCTTTTTCCGGATCCGTTCACTGATTTCTTCTGCACGCTGGGCAGGGCAGTCGAGGAGAATCACGGTGAATTCTTCGCCGCCATTCCGGCTGATGTAATCGAAGGAGCGGGCGGTGCTGGTTAGAATATGGCTTAATTCAACCAGGACTTGATCCCCTTCGACGTGACCGTAAGTATCGTTCACTGTCTTAAAGTGGTCGATATCAATATACAGTAAAGAAATCTTTTCGTCTCTGTTCTGTGCCTCGGTGCAGACTTCATTAAAGATTTGATCAAATTTGCGTACGTTGTTAAGCCCCGTTAGCCCGTCAGTAACGGATTCGAATTTATATTTGTTTAAGATTTTCTGATTTCTGCGTACATATTCAACCACATAGAAAGATAGAAAGCCGGCGAGATACGATATGCTCCAATAGGAAAGAACCAGCGAAATCAATGTATCCATTTGAAGTGAAAGAAAGGTTAACAAGATGGTGAAGATGAGATTGGACATGGTCAGGGCCAGGAAAACCTTCTTCATTTTCGATAATTTGAATTTTGTAATGACAAGCGTTAGGCACGTCGTCCCGCCAATAAAAATGATGGCCAGTACCGCCTGGGTCGTGAACCCGAATAAAAATCGGCCCATCACGATCAGCATCATAGTGATGAGAGAAGGAATGCTGCCGCCGTAATAGGACATTAAGACCACTGGAATGTGCCGTAAATCGATGATGACACTGTCCATAGGTATGCTGTACAGCATCAGAACGTTACTCAATATACCTGCGAGGACGCCGGCCGTGATTTTCTGCCGTCTGGAGGAAGTTCGTCTCAGTGGGGAAGAATTGGTTAACTGGGTATATACAAATAAGATGGCCACTAGGATAGCTAAATTGGAAATCAGTTCTTTCAGGATCATTTAAGGTTCTCCCCTGTGAATAATGGTTTATTTCTGTATGTGAGTTATAGCCTATGTTAAATGTTTGTATAGGTATTATATACCCAATTTACAAGGAGTTTAAATGGGAAGATAGACTTTTTTTCATTTTATCTGCACGGAAAGACGCTTTTATAAAATGTGGCTCCTATATGATCAATTTAAGCCCCCAAAATAAAGAAAGCATCGATGCGTCATTTAGCGCATCGATGCTTCTTTGTTTCGTCATTCTGTTGTTATAAGGAGTAACTTCGTTTATTTTACAGGCTCCAGCAAACCAAGGGTGCGTGAGGTAGAATCATGAACCCGCTTCAGCAGCTCAGGGTTATCTTCCAGGGACTCGCCGTAGGAAGGGATGATTTCTTTCAGCTTCGGATCCCAGGACTCACGATACTCTGGGAAGCACTTGTGTAAGACCTCGAGCATAATCGAAACGGAAACCGATGCCCCTGGTGATTCGCCAAGAAGAGCAGCCATGGTACGGTCTTCTGCGTGAATCAATTTGGTACCGAACTGGAGAGCACCGCGGCCGCCTTCTTCTGTATCCTCAATCAATTGAACGCGCTGTCCGGCTACGAGCAGGTCCCAGTCTTCATTGGATGCATTCGGAACAAAATTCCGCAGCTCTTCCATTCGATCCTTTTTAGACATCTTCAGCTGCATTGCCAAATATTTGATCAGGGAGGTGTTTTTTGCGCCGGCTGCGAGCATCGTGATCACATTCGTCGGCTTCACCGAACCGAACAGATCCATCATCGATCCGGTTTTCAAGAATTTAGGGGTAAACCCGGCGAACGGTCCGTACAACAGCGTGTCTTTTCCTTCAATATGGCGTCGGTCCAGGTGCGGAACCGTCATCGGCGGAGTGCCGGCCGGTTCTTTTCCATATACTTTGGAATGGTGCTGCTTCACGACTTCCGGGTTGTCACAGACGAGGAATTCACCGCTGATCGGAAATCCACCGATGCGTTTACTTTCCGGAATGCCTGTTTTTTGCAGCAATGGCAGGGCGCCGCCACCTGCACCGATAAAGGCGAAGGAAGAGGTATGCTCTTCGATGGTTTCTTCTTTAAGGTTTCGTACCTTAACTTCCCATGCTCCGTCTTCTCTTTGTTGAATATCATCGACGGAATGATTGTAACGGATCTCTATATTGTCCTGCTGGTCTAAATGTTTCAGCATTTGGCGGGTCAGCTCTCCAAAATTAACATCTGTGCCATGGTCGAATTTCGTTGCCGCGATCGGCTCTTCAGTGGAACGGCCTTCCATCATTAAAGGAATCCACTTTTTAATTTGTTCGGGGTCTATGGAAAACTCCATCCCCTGAAACTGAGGGTGATCTTTCAGGGCTTCAACCCGCTTCGTCAAAAATTCGACATGATCTTTTCCGTACACAAAGCTTATGTGAGGCAAGGGACGGATAAATTCTTCAGGACTCTGAAGGTTGCCTTGCTCGACCAGGTGGGCCCAGAGTTGTCTGGAAACCTGGAATTGTTCATTAATTTTCACGGCCTTGCTAATGTCCAGGGAGCCGTCCGGCTGTTCAGGGGTATAGTTTAGTTCACAGAGAGCGGCGTGTCCGGTTCCAGCGTTATTCCATTCATTGGAACTTTCCTGTCCGGCGGAGTCGAGCTTCTCGAACAGGGTGATGCGCCATTCCGGCTCTAATTTGTGCAGAAGCGTGGCCAGTGTCGCGCTCACGACACCTGCACCGATCAGGATCACGTCACTCGTTGTGTGGTTATGATTCATGTTATTCCTCCTCTTATGGTTAAACAGCCTGTAGCTGTATCGGGCGTTATCGTCCATTCGTTATGTTGATCCCGATGATCATCCGCTTGTATCTTACCGTTATTGTTGGGCGGGCGCGATGCCTTTTCCTTTTTTATACATATCCGGCGCAGCATCATGGTTGCCTCTATGTACCTTGCTAAAAGCAGCGTATACCTTGATCCATTCGCTCCTATAGAAAGGCAGCATGGATTCTTGTGTCACCAACATAGGTAAGGTCATCAGATGACTTTATAATCCTTATTTTAGCACGGGTAGAAATCGCTTTCAATAAAAAGCTGTATAGCTCATTCTTTTAGGGTTTCATGGGGAGGACCGAAAATAGGGAAAGAGATCGATATTTTGTGAAAATTGTGGAATCGGTGATAACTTCCTATTGAAAACATCATTGTAAGCGGTTACCATGAGTAATATGGTCATCAGATGACCGTATCAACTATTGACAATCAAAGTTCGTTTAAGGAATAAGAAAATCAATGTAAGGAAAGAGGAGGAGATCAAATGTTGATGGTGGTGGCACTAAGTGCTGTGATTGTTCCCTTTCTGTTGCTGGTTTTATTGCGTATGCCAGCGATCAAAGGGATGTCCATCAGTGCTGTAGTGGTAATTATTTTAGCGATGACTGTATGGGGAATGGAAGGCCAGGTGATTGCTTCTTCCATCCTGCAGGGCGTACATAAAACGCTGACGATCTTATTAATATTATTTGGAGCGCTTGTGTTATTGAACACCCTTCGTAATACCGGAGCGGTAACCCGTATTAATCAGGGATTTCAGAGTATTTCCCAGGACATGAGGGTTCAGCTTATTTTTGTCGCTTTTTTATTCGGGTCATTAATTGAGGGAGCGGCAGGATTCGGTGCACCGGCCATGGTGACGGCTCCGTTAATGCTTGCCCTTGGCTTCAGGCCGCTGGCAGCGGTGGCGACAGCCCTAATTGCGGATAGTACGGCCGTGGCCTTTGGGGCGGTGGGAACGCCGGTACTGGTCGGACTCAGCACTTTGCCCGATGCGGGTACTGCTTTTTTCAAGGAGGTTGGCGTAACCGTCACCCTGATTGATTTATTCGCGGGCACATTTATTCCATTTATTTTAGTCGTTGTGCTGACCTTGTTTTTCGGAAAAGGGAAGGGAATAAAAGATGCCCTCGTGATGATCCCGTGGACGCTGCTCATTGGGATCACGTATAATGTTTCAGCTCTTGTGTATGCCACTTTGTTTGGACCGGAATTTGTAGCGATTCTGGGGTCCTTGACCGGGCTCGTGGTCGCAGCTATAACAGCCAGAAAGGGATGGCTTCTTCCATCCACTGTATGGACAGATGCTAAACAGGAGGATTTCAAGGATAATGAAGAAAAATCCGAGATGGGATTGATCCGGGCATGGTTTCCTTACATTATTGTCGTGGCTCTGCTGTTACTTACACGTATTGTTCCGTGGTTTAAGGAATTTACACAGACGGCTATCGATTTATCGTGGTCGAACATTTTAGGCGTGGACGGAATTGCGTCGAGCTGGGCCGTATTATACTCGCCTGGAACGGTGCTGGTCGTCGCAGCCCTATTAGCCCTGCTTGTGCAGCGAAAATCGTTTAACCATTTCGGGCGGGCGGCCAAGCAATCGCTGTCCACGATGAAAATAACCGCGGTTACATTATCGGCAACGCTTGCTATGGTGCATGTGTTCAGTAATTCCGGGATGAATATGAATGATTTAATGAGCATGCCAAGTTATATTGCTGAGGGAATGGCGGCTGCTTTTGGGCCAATGTGGATTTTCGCCGCACCGTTTCTCGGGGAACTGGGCTCCTTTATAACGGGAAGTGCCACGGTTTCAACCCTTACTTTCTCACCGATTCAGTACAATATAGCGGAGGCTACAGATGCGAACCTTAAAGTGGTGCTCGCCGCACAGCTCGTAGGTGCTGGAGCGGGGAACATGATCTGTGTCCATAATGTGGTCGCGGCAAGCGCTGTCGCAGGTATGGAAGGGGAAGAAGGAAACGTCATCCGAAAAACCCTGGGACCTGCTTTACTTTATGGGGTGCTTGTCGGCATCGGCGGATTTATTTTAATGGGGATTTTGTAAAAAGAAAGAGCAATAGCTAGAATACTGGGAACATGGAGTTGGGCTGAAAAACAAAATAATAAAACGAATAAGCCATGATTAGACTAGACTCTACTGGATTCTATTGATAGTTAATTGGAAGTTTCATAGACCCTAATATTACATTGCAATAAATAATACCCGGCCTTTTGTATTTAAATACAAAAGGCCGGGTATTATTGAGTTTTAGGAAGATTTCACCCAGTAAGCTGCTTCATTTTCTGAAGGAGAAGGTGGGAATTGGTCGCCTTCACTCAGGCTGATTTCCTTATTATTATCGCTTTTATTTCCGTTTACGAGTTTATCTACTTTATAGTTACCGGATTCTGGAGCTTTTTCGCCAGTTTTAAATTGTTTGTTTGACGTATTATTGTTTGACGTATTATTTGTGGAAGTAGTAGTAGAACCATTTCCTGAGTTACGGCCGCCTTTCTGACCGATTTCCTCAAAATGTTCCTTGCTGTATTCCTGGCTGGTCGTTTCGCCGCCTTTTTGGCCAATGTTTTCATAGAATTCCTGATCATGGTTTTGAGACGTTTTTTCGCCGCCTTTTTTACCAATGTTCTCGAAGTGTTCTTGATCGTATTTACGGCTTGTTTTCTCTCCGCCTTTACGACCTGCTTCTTCCGTAGTCATCGATTGATTTTGGTTTTGGTTATTGTTCTTAGCCATTTTCATCAACCTCCTAGAATAGTATATAAAATATTTACCACTATTTGGATGAGTGTTAAACCAGTTTTCCACTTGTAATATTTTTTTAATATAACTTAAGTGTTATTCATTTTCTATTTTATAAGGTCCGTTAGGTAATGTTCCGGTGGACCGACTTGCTTGGAGACGCGCACTCTTCGTAGTAAAAGACTTCTCAACGAAGAGGAAATTATCATATGAATATACTCATAAAATAGTAATTTAACCCTATACCCTCTCTGGTAATAAGAAAATACAGGCTTTTTTTACATTTTTTGTGTGTAAACTTTGTTATATGGGTAAAGTTTCATAGAATCTGAAAAAGGAGGGAGTCACATGTTAATCAACTATCAAGCAGATAGTTTCTTCGACGAAATGATGGATCGGTCAGGAAACCCCAAGGACCACTACAAAGCTTTTAACGAGACAATCTCAGTGGCTTCTGCAGAAGAATTGCGAAAAAAACATGAAAAAGCCCGGTTACACTTTTTAAAGCAGGGCATTACTTTTAATCCAGATGAGGATGATACCGAACAGACCCCTCCATTTGATTTTGTTCCTATCATCATTCCAGAAAAGAAGTGGAAAGAGATCGAGGAAGGAATAAAACAGAGAGTAGAGGCGTTAAGTCACTTTCTAGAAGATATTTATGGTGAAAGAAAGATTATTAAGGAAGAAGTTGTGCCGAAAGAGCTAATCGAAAACAGCGTCTACTATAATGAAGAGCAGGTTAAAGAGATGGACCTGCCGCTTATTCATCCTCTATTTCTAGCGGGAATTGATCTTATACGGGATGAAAACGGTGAATACCGAGTATTGGAAGATAATCTGCGCAATCCTTCCGGTATCTCGTATGTTTATCAAAATCGGCAGGTAATCAGAAAAGTGTATCCAGAACTGTTTGAGCACTATCGTGTGCTCCCTTTGGAAAATCAGTTTAAAGAGTTGGAAAAGGCTCTGTTCAGCTATGCACCGGATAATGCTTCATCTTCGCCTCAGGCGGTGTTATTAACGACAGGCATATATAACTCTGCTTATTATGAGCACTTATTTCTTGCAAAGCAGCTGGGGATTGAATTAGTTGAAGGAAGTGACCTTGTCGTCGAGAATGACATCGTCTATAAGGAAACAACCAGCGGGCTTGAGCGTGTCGATATTATTTATCGAAGAATTGATGATGAAGACCTGGACCCGAAAGCCTTTCGATCAGATTCTGAAGTGGGGGTACCCGGTCTTATGAGGGCTTACCACCAAGGGAATGTGACCATTTTAAATGGAGTGGGTATTGGGGCAGCAGATGATAAGGCGATTTATGCTTACGTGCCGGAGATGATTCGCTATTACCTGAATGAAGAGCCGATTCTTAAGAATGTAACCACTTATTTTTTAAGAGATTCAGAGCAAAGAGATTATGTGTTAAAGAATCTTGAGAAACTTGTGATTAAAAATGTAGGGTCTTCCGGCGGAGACGATATGATGATTGGCCCAAATGCCTCTGAAGAAGAATTAACGACGTTTCGGCAAAAAATTCTGGGAAATCCAAATGAATATATTGCCCAGCCTACCATTGAATTGTCACGGGCTCCGGCTTTTCAGGATGGAGAATTCCGCCCTCGTCATATAGATTTAAGAATCTTTGCGATGAAGGGGAAGGAAACCAATGTTCTTCCTGGAGGACTTTCCCGAGTGGCTTTGAAGGAAGATAACCTTGTGGTGAACTCTTCTCAGGGTGGCGGATTTAAGGATATTTGGATAATAACCCAAGAAGAAGGAAAGGACGATGGTTAGCAGAAGGGCAGGTTCTTATTCGTTGACTAGACCTCTTTTTAAGCGGGTTTACACGTCAGAGAAAGAATTAAACGGTTAAAGTACTAAAAGGTGATATATAATAGCGGCAATGTGTTCCCCTGATCGGCATAAAGGTAGCCTGTAGAGAAAAAACAGGAAGTCTCTACAGGCTGGAGCTTCCTTGTTAAAGGAAGCTTTTTTTGAGCGAAAAAATTCGTAATTCATGCTGTGGAAAGGTAGGAACTGCGAGTTTTTCATCTCTATTAATGTACAAAGGTACGTAAGTGATTATTTTTCGGTAAAACATGAGAAATTAAAAAGATGTGAAAGCCGTATTCTGCAATGGCAAGAGCTACGGCTGAGAATAGCGCTGCAAGAGCAGCTGGTCCATTAAGAGATAAGAACCAGCTGCTGGCTGCCCATACAATCAGGAATGTTAAACCAAGATCCGCTGCCGTAGCGGTTATATTATTGGTTTTTGGAAGGATATACATATCACCGGATAGATAGGAAAGCGCACCGAGGACTAACGTAACTAATAATACTCCACCAAAAGAAGCTTCGTATCCGACTCCGAGGACGAGATAAAGACCAATGAGCGTTAGAACGCCTTTAACTAGTAAAGCTTTACCATATTGCATTACTATGAACCTCCTTAATCATGTTAGTGTGATATAGTTCTATAGCCGATTCATTATACTGGTAAACTTTTATTAAATAGTTAAAAAGTGGTAATTAAGGATTTTTATAATAATTATTTGGCTTATAGGTGATCGTAATAATCCGTCAGTGTTCCTGTTATTATATTTGAATAATATTGGATAACGAGCTTTTTTTGTTCCGTAGTGGAGAGGTTTATCAAAATGCGCCTGATTGTTCAGCTGAAATTCAGGGAGGTTGAATCGCTGGATATTTGAGATGTGGTTTCCTGTGAAGGAGGAATATAGTATGGTAAAATCTAAGACTAATGACAGGCAGCAGAACATCGTAATGGTACTTTTGTAAGAATAGGGAACTGTGATGATGCAACTACGAGCCACCCAGGGGGAATAGACGATGACAAGAAAGCTTTACTACGAAGATCCTTATCAGTTGGAATTCGACTCTTCGGTAACCAAAACAGATCAGGACGAACGCGGACCGTACGTAGTACTGGAAGCCACAGCGTTTTACCCTACCGGCGGCGGACAGCCGCACGATACGGGCACATTGAATTCCATCAAAGTAATCGATGTGGAAGAAGTAGAAGGTGAAGTACGGCATTACATAGAGGAGGAATTTCCGCAAATTGGGGAAGACGTGCACGGAAGCGTCGATCCCAAGCGGCGTATCGATCATATGCAGCAGCATAGCGGACAGCATATCATATCCGCTGTGTTTGATGATCATTACGGCATTCCGACGACGAGTTTCCACCTAGGAAGCGATACGGTGACGATTGATTTAGATACGACTCATCTTTCGGAAGAACTTTTGCAAAAAGCCGAGGAGCAGGTGAATAACATTATACGCCGGAATATTCCTGTAGAAGCCAGGTGGATGACGGCCGATGAAGCGATCGAATACCCGCTGCGGAAACCGCTGGCTGTCGAGGGGGATGTGCGCCTCGTGATCATTCCATACGTGGATTACAACGGGTGCGGTGGAACCCATATCGCGTCCACGGGAGAAGTGATAGCGGTGAAATTCCTAGGCTGGACGAAAAGTAAGAAGCAGGTACGGCTCGAGTTTGTCTGCGGCTCACGGGTGCTTGAGAAGCTTGATCAGAAACACCGGATTTTGACCGACATGAAACAACTGGTCCCAAGACCGGAGGAGCGGCTTGTCGAGGAAGTGAGCGAGATGATTCAGGTAGGCAAGGAGAAGGATAAGCGGATTACAGAGCTTGAGGAACAGCTTCTTCATTATGAAGCGCGCCACATTATTTCAGAAACCAAAGGAGAGCCGGTGATCCAGCGCGTCTTCAAGGACCGCCCGATTAAGTCGCTCCAGTCGCTTGGAAAAACGATGATTGAAGAAGCTTCCGATACGTATCTCATCCTTGTCAGCGAACAGGAAGAGCAGCTGCAATTCGTTCTTGCACACGGGGCTGCGATTGATCGCAATATGAACGATATCGCTAAACAGGCGATGCCTCTAATTGACGGAAAAGGAGGCGGAAAGCCGCATTTTGTCCAGGGTGGCGGCAAAAAGCTGATGGACGGTACGGATTTCTCGAATCGAGTAAAAGAATTAATTTGACAGGAAAGCTTCTTCTCCCGCCTGAATTACAGTGTGGTAGAAGAAGTTTTTTATGCGAATAACGGAAACATTTTCCCTGTGGAATCGTTTTGTAGTATAATCAATTTAGAACATACGTTCCTGGATAGGGGCGTATACGTGATAAAGATCGAAACAAAGCCAGGAAGCGCTTATGCCTCTCGTGGTTTACAGAAAGGAGAGGAGACCATGACGAACGTGGTCATTTTAGCTGAAAAGCCGTCGCAGGCGAAAGCCTACGCCGCGGCCTTCACCACACAGGAAAAATCCAAAACCTATATACGATTAAAACCCGATGCCACTTTCCCAAACGGAGCGACGATTACATGGGGCGTGGGCCATCTGGTGGAACTCAAAGAACCTCACGACTATAAGCCGGAATGGAAGAAATGGAAGCTCGATCAGCTGCCGATCGTTCCGGATCGATTTTATGAAAAAGTCTCAAAAGGAAAATGGGAGCAGTTCCAGGCCGTGAAAAATTTATTCCAGCAGGCGGATGTAATCGTGAATGCGGCCGATGTTGACCGCGAAGGTTCCAATATCTTTTACAGCATCCTTCGTTTAACCGGTGTCAAAGGAAAACCGATTCAGCGGTTATGGATCAACTCTCTTGAGAAAGATGAAGTGCGGAAAGGGTTTCAGAACCTGCAGAGCAACGATAAGGACCTGCGGATGTTTGACGAAGCAAAAGCGCGGCAGATCAGCGACTGGATGGTAGGTATTAACGCGAGCCGCCTGTTCACGCTATTGCTGCAGAAAAAAGGGTTTAACCAGCACCTGTCGATTGGACGCGTGCAGTCACCGACCGTTTATTTGATTTACCAGCGCCATAAGGAAATCGAAAACTTCGTATCGGAACCTTTTTATCAAATCGAGGGACTGTTTCAGGCGGAAAAAGGCTCGTACAAAGGATTAGCGAAGATTAAGGAAAAGGATAAAGCCAAGGTGCAGGCACTGATGGATCAGCATGGGCTGAAGGAAAATGAGGATCTTCAGGGAACGATTCAAAGTGTCGACAAGAAGACCAAGTACCAGAAGTCACCGAAGCTGCATTCCCTGTCCACCCTGCAGAGTGTCGCGAACCGGCGCTGGAAATACACACCGTCCCACACATTAAAGACGATGCAGAAGCTTTATGAAAAAGGGCTGGTCTCCTATCCGCGAACGGACTGTAACTATATCACCAATAGTGAGTTCAACTATTTAGTGAACAAGCTGGATGCCTATCAGGGAGCGATGAACGTATCGTTTACCCCGGCATCATTAAAACCGAACAAACGGTATGTGAACAACAGCAAAGTCCAGGAGCACTATGCGATCATTCCGACGAAAACCGTACCTACCGAGAAGAAATTGAGCGGACTGAGCCGGGACGAGCACAACATTTACCATGAAGTGCTCGCGACAACTTTGGCGATGTTCCACGGAGATTATGTATATGAAGAGACGACGATTATGACCCACGTCAACGATCTGCCTTTTAAATCAACGGGCAGGAGAGAAGTGAAGCAGGGCTGGAAAGAGCTGTTTCCGAAACCTTCCAAAGCCAAACAGGATAAAGACCCCCTTCTGCCGGAGGTGCAGCAGGGGGAAGATGTAGGGGCCCGCCTGCATATTAAAGAAAGCATGACCCAGCCACCGAAACCTTATACCGAAGGTCAGCTCATCAACATGATGAAAACGTGCGGAAAGCTCGTGGATGATGAGGAAGACGTGGAGATCTTAAAGGAAGTGGAAGGCCTCGGAACCGAAGCCACGCGTTCGAGTATTATTGAAACGATAAAAACGCAGAACTATATTGAAGTGAAGAAAAACAATGTAGCGATTACCGATAAAGGGATTATGCTGTGTGAAGCGATTGAAGGAACGCTGCTATCGAGCCCTGCCATGACAGCCAAGTGGGAGTCGTATTTAAAGAAAATCGGCAATGGCGATGGTTCGAAGCAGATGTTTATTAAGCAGACGAGTCAGTTTATTGAAAAGCTCATTCAGGAAACGCCTGAATCGATCCAGCAAGTGAACGTGCGCAGCACAGGCGAGAAGAAACAATGGAATACGGCGGTTGCCAAATGCCCAGCGTGTGATAGCGGCGAGATTATCGACCGGTATAAGTTTTATGCCTGTTCGAATTATAAAAACGGCTGTAAAGTGAGCTTTCCGAAGCGGCTGGCTGGAAAATCCCTCTCCGCAAACATGATTAAGACGCTGTGTGAGAAGAAGAAAACGCGGGTGCTGAAAGGATTTAAAGGCAAGAAACCGTTCAGTACGGCTTTAACGCTGGATGAAGAGTATAAGATTAAATTTGATTTTGGGAAGAAATCATGAGAAACCTATCGGGGTGGACGGAGAATATCCTTTTCGCCCCGTAGTGTGAATGCAAAAAGACATTAGGGGAAAACATGAAGTTTCTTTAATACTTTTGAAATCCTGCCAATGACTAAAAAGCCTCCCACATACATAAGGAAGGTGTAGAAGAAATTCCATTCTTCATCGTAGGATAAGGTTTCGGTTAGAAGGGCGAACCCTTCTAAACCGGCCATCCCACCTATGAATAAACTATAGACCAAGATCGGTTTTATGTTCTTATAGACATAGTAATAAGTGAACCAGGCTCCTGCGATGGTGAAAATACCTAAATCCAGGAAGATGGAGTCTAACAGCATGACTCCGGGCATCGGATGAACTTTCCATAAACCTAGATGAATGCCGGCCTGGTTGAAAACGACGGCAATTAAAGCGGTCATAGGTGCGGTTGTATAAAAGATCTTGGGAGCTTTTCTATACAAATAAGTCCCTGTGAGCCAGGGAAGAACAAAACCTGTAAGAATAATAAACGTCAATTTTACCACCTCATGGTAGTATTTGGAGCTGCATGAGTTTTATGTATTTTTTAAGGTTTTAAACTTCTGGCTGAACCGACGGATAAAAAAGGACAGCTGGAATAAGCTCTGCACAGCCTCTCGTATCGCACAAATCGCCCCATACAAAAGAGCGCTTCACTCGCGAAGCGCTCTTTGTCTTTGACTCCCGGTCTGGGATAATCTTTTCCGGACGTTTTCGTTTAACGCATCCATCTCTTCAATAAACTGTTCACTCGAAGCGATGATCCGCTCGGATGATTGCTCGGTCGTTTTAAGCGCTTCGAATACGTTATCGAAAGACTCCTGAAGAGCTTCCATGCTGATCGCAGGATTCTCCATCATCTGTGTGGTTTCTTCTGCATTTTCTTTCAGATTTCTAGAGTTCGAGAGCAGCATATTCTCGGTGGCTTTATTCACACCATTCACTGTATCGATTACTTTTCGCTGATTATTTAAAGCCAGCTGAATCGAAGCGGAGACGGTAATAATGTTTTTCGTCAGCGTAACCGCATTGCGAATCGATTCCTTCAGCTTTTCATTGTTTTTCTTAATAATGTCCACAGAGGAAATGCTCTGATGCAATACACTCTTCATCTGTGTCATATTTCTCGTACGGGTAATGATTTTCTCTTTTCCTTCGGTAAGCAGCGCCAAGTCGTATTCACCCGTCGTTTCTTTTTCTTTCAAAAGCTCAAATAGCTTCTTCCCAAGATAAATCTGCTTGTCCAGATCATAAATACGCTTCTGGGCGTTTTCCTTGATCAGCTGCAATTCGACGCTGTCTTCTTCCAGACGGTCTTTCCCCGAAAGCAGACTGCGCACCACCGTATCGATCTTCGAGTCGACCGATTCGTACTTCTGCATGTAGCGGTCGATGGGCTGTTTTTTGCTTAGTTTGTAAAAGAATCGCTGTACTCCGTTGCCTTCGGTGCGCTTCGGATCAAGGTCAGACACGATCGCCTCGAGTTCACTCAGCGATTGGGGAATGTCATTATTGCCTTTTGTCATCAGATCGTTTACCGGGCGCTTTAGTGTTTCCATCGTTTCCCCGGCAACACGCTGTTCCTTTTCTCCGAGGTCCCCGAGCTCTCTCATCACGTCGGAAAGGGAGTCGTCTCTGGAAGAATGGAACCTTTCCGCGTACGCTTCGGCCTCTTCGTTCAAGCGGTCGATATCTTCTTTGTCAACAAGCGTCATCGCTTCTCTCAGATCCTGCTGGTTCATTTCAGCTTCTTTATCTCTATGGAACGATTTTTCACTCATATTCATACCACCTATCTGCCATTTGTTGGTTTCCGGGAATAACAGAACGTCTCTTTACTTGCGCGAGAAGAAGCTTTCGTCTTCCTTGTTGTACTTGGATGCAATGATTCCCTTGCTTCTGGCAAAATTCTGCGCATGACTTTCTTCCTCTTTTTGTTCTAGCGTTTCAATGAACTTACGCAAATCGTACATCGTATCAAGCAGTTCATCTTTCCGGTTTTCCTTATTCTCATCCGACAATCGCTGGAACGACTCGATAAAGTCGGGAACGTCCTTGTCCATCATCGTTTCCAGGGAATATTGCTCTTCGATTTCGAGTTCTTCCATTCGTTTGAATTGATTCACGGTCCGCTTCTTTAGGGATGCCCATTCCTTTTGAAGATCAGGGTGATTCTCGAGGAATGGGAATTCCCAGCCTTCGAGGATCGCTTCTCCGGGATGCTCCGAAGTGGTTTCTTCCCCGGATGTTTCCCTTTTTTCCACGTAGGAATCTAAATACGTGTACAATACTTGCGAGAAGTCACGCAGCGTGTCTCCGAGACCTTTTCTTCTTGTGAATTCTTCTTTAAAAAACGTAGGGAAAATAGTCCTTTCTTCTTCCACTTCAAACCGGCCAAGCAGCATGGTCGGGGGTTTACCGTACACCTCGATGGTTCCTCTGAACATATTGGATTTTTTAGGGATGATGACGGTGAAAAAGACCCCATTCCATAACACATCCAAAATATATCTTTTGTCCATCTCTACCAGTTCTTTTAGATCCAAATCGAAATAAACAGGGAATTTCCCTTTGCTGACCTGCTTCATTTCTCTCATAGTGTGAAAGTCGATATAGCGCTGGTATTCCGATAGATACGGCATGAATGTTTTTTCCAAATTCTCAAGCGTAGAAGAATAGAAGTTGTCCATGCTTCGTCAGCCCCTTTTGAGTCCTTCCTTTTCCTCGACAAAATATTTCCATTATACTTTAAGAATACCACAAAACGGGGGTTAATATTAAGAAATAGCTATGTACGATCCGCCGGAAAAAGGAGGGGACTATTTTCATCACTGTACTTATAAATCGTAGCCCACACTCTTTTATTTCATTATATAGTGGGGGGGATAAGATCATTTTCCAAAACGAGGATCTTGCTGAAAAGTAGCAAGGTCTATTTTATATGCAATATCACGCTCTTTAATCTCAAGCAAGATCAACTTTTGTTAACAATGGTACGAATACATGACGCACTCTATTACATACTATAGTTTATTGAAGGGTTCAACAAACTATAGTATTATGAAAAAATTAGATTGAATACGCTAGAGGTTGAGATATAAAAAATGCGACCTCACCGGTACATCAATTCGACTAACGAAAAGGCGATTTCTGTTTGGACATTCACACCGCGAAGCTTTAAAAAATATCAAAGTGGTGAAAAGAAGAATCGCAGGATATTGTTTCTACAGCTAAAGATACAGGAGAAGAATTAAAAGATGTCGGCGATAAAGTTAAGGAAGCTAAAGAGGAGCTGACGGATTCTGCAGAGGATGAAGTAGCGTCTACCACAAGCGCGTCCGAACAAAAAGATGACGGTGATAATAATGATTCTACTGGTGCTAACAAAGATCCAGTAAACTAATAATACAAGCATTAAGCAGCCAGGGGTGTCCCTTCTGGCTGCTTTTTTACGTGGAATATTCTCACGTGGCTTTTTGAAAGTGGTGTGTCCTTTTTGTGAAGCGCGATGGACATAGCGAAAGACGCCCCAAGAGACTAATCGATGCTTGGGACGTGGAGAAGGCGCGTTAGCGCTTTTGTTCTTGTTCTTCTAATGCATTCTCTTTAACGTATATAGAGACGGTACCGCTTTTCACACGGAACTGCCCGAAGCCGTCCTTTGTAATTTTTACGCGTGAGGGGTGGTTACCTGTTATATCTATCCAGATTTGTCCAGCGAGTTTTTTTCCGACATACATGCGTTTTTTTCCATCATCACCATTAGTCATGACTACGGCACACCCTGATCCTGGAAAGTCCGAGACGCCTTTTCTTACCCAACCAATCGTATTTCCATGATCAAAATAGTCTTTTTGGTTACCGTAAGCGTAATGATATCTTGCATCTAAGATTGGATCAATCATATCTTTTTTACCTTGGATCGGATTTTCACCATTTATACCAATATAGTCTCCGTAAAACACGCATGGATAACCATCTTTACGAAGGAGGATGAGGGCATATGCCAAAGGTTTGAACCAGTCTTCCACCCAGGACTCCAAGGCTTCTTGAGGCTGCGAATCATGATTATCAACAAATGTCACTGCGTTCGTTGGATGAGTACCAACAAGGGTGTCTTCAAAAATTTTACTTAAATCATAATTACGACCAGCCAGTGAAGCCTCGTGAAAGTGATAATGAAGACTTACATCAAATAAATCAATATCGTAATCTACATAGTTTAAGAAGTTTTGACATGCTTCTAGGTCTGGCTTCCAAAACTCACCTACAAAATAAAAATCTTTTCCAAATTTCAAACGCATGGCATGAACAAAAACAGAGATGAATTTATGATTAATATGTTTAATCGCATCTAGCCGAAGACCGTCGCATGTGGTTGTGTTAATAAACCATTCACCCCAGTAAAGCATTTCTGCTTGTACGGCTGGATGGTGGTAATCAATGTTCGCGAACATGAGATAATCATAGTTTCCAAATTCTTTATCAACATGTCTATTCCAGCGTTTATTGTCTCCTAATATTTGAAAAATACCAATTCTATCTTCTTTGGCATCATAGTCCGTGCCGTTAAAATGGTAATGGGACCATTTAAAGGAGGAATGTTTCCCATTTCGTGCAGGGAATGAAAACTTTGTCCATCCATCGATTTCAAAGGGCTCAGAGACAACTCTATATCGATCATTAGGATCTACTTCGATCACTTCAAAGCGCTCCGTATCATCGGCACCGGCTTTATGATTCATGACAACATCTGAGTAAACTTGAATTCCTACATTTTTACAAGCGGCTATTCCTTCTAAGAGTTGTTGCTTCGTTCCGTATTTCGTACGAACTGTACCCTTTTGATCAAACTCGCCTAAGTCGTAACCATCATAAATTCCGTAGCCATTATCTTCCTGGCTTATACCCTTTGTTGCGGGTGGGATCCATAAAGCATCGATGCCACACTCTTTTATTTCACCTGCTAGCAGCGCTAGACGATTCCAGTGGTCACCGTCGTTAGCCAAGTGCCATTCAAAAAATTGCATCATGGTGTGATTACGCTCCATATTATCTTCCTCATTTCACTAATTTCTGTCTCTCTCATTTCCACTTATATGGCGCTTCCTTATACTCATAATAATTGGGACAATTTAAAAATAATAAACGAGCATGAGAATGCCACCAATTCGATGGGAGTTCTTGAGGGGTATTATTTGGAAAATAATGCGCGGGGAAATTCTACACTTAATCCTCTGTCTAAATCTCGCTCATATATTTCCTTAAGGGATCTCCGTATCGTATTCCAAACGTCCAGTACCTTATAATGTGTGTACCAACCTTGGACATCCTAACTCTTCAACCGCTGCTTTATTTAATCTGCTGATCGATTTGTATGTAGTGAGGGAGAAGCGATAAACTCATCGTCAAATCCTTGCAAGAGCTTAATGTCTCCGTGACTATTAAAGGTTCTATGGTGAAAAGAACTTGAATATTTTCCCCCAAGGGCAAATCTATCGGTACCATAATGATGAAAAAGTGCCGTTTTAGCGCCCTAGCGTATACGAAGGAAAGAGGTTACATTTTCCTCTTCCCAAGCCATAATCATCTCTTCCCAATATTGGATTTTTTCAAACTGGAAGTGCTCAATAGGAACCCTTTTTAATAAACATTCCGTTAAATTTGCAGTGCTTTAATCGATCAATTAAGAGTATAAGTCTTACATATGAGATTTTCTTGAACTTATTGATTCGAAAGTTGTGGTTTTTAAAAACGTAATGTCAATATGCGGGGCGAATATAAAGAATCCTATGAGAAGCAATTAGCCCAACAATTAGTGCATAGTAAAATCCATTATGACAGCCATGCGACTTATGAAGAAATCTCAAAAGAATAAACCCATGTGGTATTAGCCACAGGTGACCCGAAGGATACACAGCAAATTCAGCCATATGATATAGCGTACTCTTCTACTTTTGCAGGTGCTATTATTAAAGGGGAGTTCGTCCGTAATTGGAAAGATATCGTGCAAGAGGTTTTAAATTCCGGATTTACTTTCAATCCCACACTGAAACCTTAGCTACCCTGCAGCGAGCTTTAAACAAATATTTTCTTTCTCAACTGAATTAGAGAAATAGGGATTAAACATTTTTAGTATGGGCGCTATTATAAACCTGCGTATCTTATTAGGAATTATGAATAAGGCAGAAGGCTGAAGGTTTGTTTGGTAAAAAGTCCGTAAAGCTTATAATATAGATCTTAAACGATCTCAGTCTTCTTATCCTTACGGTTAAGAATTGGCTTGATCAAAAATAAGTTTATAAAAAAGGAATTCTATTACTTTAAGTGGTGTAAGGAAAAAAGTTCAGTTTAGTTATTTACTGGGATCTATTAGGATTAGTAATGTGTTTCCCGAGAAAAAACATGAAAATAGACCCGATCCTTAGCTAAAGGATCAGGCTGATATATTAAGAGTGTTTTCTATTGATGCTGAACAAACAAATCATTTAGATGGTCACCTTTTAATTAAAGAAATTTTCCATTTCGAAATGCTCTAATAAGGGGATCGTTCTCCCTGCTCGATCCCAATTGTTGTATTCATTAAAAATCCAGTCCAAATCTTGATTAGCTCGTACTTCCACTAAGAATTCTACAATAAGATAACTCCGCCAATAATCGAACATTCTACCGCTCAAGTTCCTGCTTTGAGGAAAATTGCTTTCAAACTCGTCTAAGGAATGTTGCCCATACTTATCCTTGAAAATTTCCACTAATTCTACCTCAATATTTGTCACTTCTTTAAACTCGGCATGGTCTAACAAATGTTTTCTCGATAAATAATTACACATACCCTCTTCAAACCAAGTATTTAGTTTCGTGTCGCCATTGTACTCCTCAATGAAGAGATTTGAATGATGGGTCAATTCCTGTGCCAATATAGTGAATAAATAATCGTCAGAACAATGAGCATAAAAGTCCTCAATTTCCGAGATATCTTGTCCTTCCAATTGTTCTACCAATAATCTTCTCCATGCAGATAAATCAGGAGAAATATAGATGACATCACCATTCGTATACGCTGGTACTGGGATCTCAGAAAAAAAGGTTGTCGCTAAATTCATTGAGGTCCAAACGATTCCTTTTGGTAGAGTTGCTAAGGCGTATTTTTCTTCCAATACATGTTGGTAAACCTTTAATTTCTCACTGAACTTTTCAATCGTATTCAGATGTTTCATATATTCTTCCTGCGATTCAAAAGCGTATATTTGCTTCAATTGAAAATCTCCTTTTCTTCTATCACCCCGGGTGTACGAGCAACATTTATTGTAGCAGCCTAGAGATCCAATTATTTGACATCAATTATTCAAACTGGAGGAAGAAAAGAAATAAAGGTGTTGCTTGGGAAAGCCAGGGGGGGAAGTTCCAGTGAATAAAATTCTGATCGTCAGATTAACGTATTAGATTCCTGGTGGGAGGATATGATTATCGATAAAAGAAAGGGGGGAGGGGAAATACCCCTAGAATGAAATTAATAGTTTCGCCGGTGATAATTTTACAATTTCGCTTCAAAACTTAAAAATTTATAGAGTAATACGGTACAAATATATAAAATGGAAGGATCGACCTTTTACAACAAGGGAGTCCATACGCTGTCACGCACATATCAATTTTACAGCGGGTGGCCAGACGTAATTGTGTATGATCAAGATCATTTAATCACTGTGAGTGAGAATGTAGGCTAATTGCTTATCCATCTGAATTTCAAAGCTATGTTCACAAAACGCAAGTTTGGAGTTCATTTGTTCCGTAAGGCGCATCCCGAAAAGTAATGGATAAGGTTGGTATAATAAATGAGTAAGTTGAAAAAGAAGGTGAGAAGCGAGGTTTAGCAGTTAACTAAGTTATTATTAATTCAGATAATAATTACTGAATGTTATGAGAATGGGATGATTCTTTGGAGATACGTAAACATTTTCTTTATAGGTGAAATATAAACCACGTTTAGCGGCGACGCTTTCTATATATTCCGTCTCGCCGAACATTGCATTTGAAAGTATTCCTGAATAAATATTAGCAAGAATAAACAAGTAATACCCTATTAGCTGATTGTCTGATAAGCTTTCATATGGGGAGTCATCATTATCCATTTATAAACTCCTTTAGTAAATACATACTAATTATACCATATATAAGTAAATAAAGATCTATTTTGATTTATCGAGTTTGTTTAAAAGCTTATCAAGTTCTTTAGAAACCTCCACTATTTTTTTATAATTTTCACCCTCCCGAATGGCTTGATGCATTTTTAAACGTAATACTTCTATTTGGCGTTCTAGATGGGATTTATCAACCACTGGGTCAGCTCCTTAGAATTTTGATAAGAGTATAATACCCTTTCAATTTCGGTTCTTAACGTTTTTTGTCTAGTTAAAGAACCTCTTGGATTAAAAAGCCCTTGGTTAGGGCTATGGGTGAAGTGTATTACTTGATTGAAGGACATAACGTAAAGTTGGAAGACTGATTATATAAAAATTTTTTACATCTTATCCTTTAATGTTTATTAAATATACCGAATGGCGGCCTGAGGTCATCAACCTTCCTAATCCCCTGGTAAAAAAATTTCATTTATATGCTGATAAATGCTAACAAAGGGCTTCTTAAGAGTAACGATCGCTCATAAGAAGCCCTTTTGCATATAATTTACTCTTTCCGATACCTCAAAAACTTCACAATCTCCATCATAATCACAGCTCCAAGAGCGAGGGAAGTCGCAATAAGCCATTCTGATATACCAAATTCGGCTGGGATGTGAAATACATCTCGAGCGAACGGTAATACGGTAATGCCGTATAAGACAAATCCAAGAGCTACCGCCCCGACCACGTATTTGTTACTAAACAACCCAATGCTGATGGCCGATTTCGTATTGGATCGTGTGGCGAATGTCTGGAGCGTTCTGGATAGAATTAAGGTGGTAAAGGCCATCGCAACGCCCATTTCATTGGAGTGGCTTAAGCCGATATAGAAGGAGCTCGTTACAGCAATCGCAATCAATATGCCTCTTGTTAACACGGCTTGCATCGTTCTCCTGTCAAAAATTCCTTCATCAACAGGGCGTGGTTTTCGTTTCATGACGTTTGGTTCAGATTTCTCTACTCCTAACGCAATGGCAGGAAGCGAGTCGTTGACTAGGTTAATGAATAACAGCTGTAAGGCAGTGAATGGGTTTGGCAGGTTAAAGATTACGGCATATAAAATCGTAAGGATGGCTCCTAAATTCCCTGCAAATAAGTAGCTAATTGACTTCTTGATGTTATCGAATACCGTACGACCAACTTGTACGGCATTGACGATGGAGACGAAATTATCATCGGTTAATATCATGGCGGAGGCATCTTTGGCAACGTCGGTACCGCTGCCCATTGCAATCCCTATATCTGCTTGCTTGAGAGCGGGGGCATCGTTGACACCATCACCCGTCATCGCTGTAACAGCGTTGCGATTTTGCAGGGACCTGACAATGCGTATTTTATTTTCTGGCGATACGCGGGCATATACAGCAATCTTGTCTAACTTCTGTTCTAATTCTTCATCGGACATGCGATCCAGTTCTTTTCCTGTAACAGCAAGATCCTCTTCCTCCATTAAGCCGATTTCTCGTCCAATCGCTTGAGCCGTTGTTTTGTGATCGCCGGTAATCATAATGGGGCGAATACCCGCTTGTTTGGCTTGGGCAATAGAATGAAAGACCTCTTCCCGTGGAGGGTCCATCATTGCCGTCAAACCGACCAATACGAAGTCCTGCTCATCGTCGTTAGTGATGTCCTCTGTTCCGTCTGGTAACGGTTTGTAGCCGAGTGCTAATACACGGAGGGCCTGCTTTGAAAAATCCTCATTTGCTTTTCTGAAACGATCGATCATATCCTCTGTTAAAGTCTGTTCTTTCCCATCCACTAACACGTAGCTTGCGCGGTCGAACATCACATCAGGACCACCCTTCGTAAGCATGAGAGTATGATCATCCATCTGATGAACCGTGGACATCAACTTGCGCTCAGAATCAAAGGGTAATTCTGCTATACGTGGATAAAGGTCTTGTATTTGTTCATACCCCGCTGTATGCTCGTTAGCGAATTGAATGAGCGCAATCTCTGTCGGATCTCCGACTTCTTGCTTATCCTGATTGATATACGAGTCATTACAAAGGGTGCCGATTTGAACGAGCAGTTGCTCTGTTTTATCCCAATTCGCATTGTCTTCTGGTAAGCTCTCCCTTGGATGTAACGGTAAGAAGTAATCGGTAACCGTCATTTTATTTTGCGTTAAGGTTCCGGTCTTGTCTGTACATATTATACTTGTCGAACCTAATGTCTCTACCGCAGGAAGTTTTCGGATGATGGCATGTTGTTTTGCCATTTTGTTTGTTCCAACAGAAAGGACGATCGTGACTATGGATTGGAGCGCTTCAGGAATAGCAGCAACTGCAATGGCCACTGAGAACATAAGAGCATTGATCAAGGCTGTTGTGGTATCTGTTTCGCCATCACCAAACCAAATACGGGCTGCTTGAACAGCAAAAATAAGCACACAAAGAATGAGAATGGCGATGCCAAGCCTCTTACTAAAGACATTTAAGTTACGTTGCAGTGGTGTCTCTTTTTGTTCTGCTGAAGAGAGCATGTCAGCGATTTTACCAACCTCTGTTTCTTCGCCTGTCCCTGTGACAACAAACGTACCACGACCATATACAACGAGGGAACTGCTAAATACCATATTACGCTGGTCCCCAAGCGTTACTTCTTCTTCTATGACTTCTGGCGATTTCTCTACCGCTTCTGACTCACCCGTTAACATCCCTTCATTCGCTTTTAACGAGCCACTTTCTAAGACACGTCCGTCCGCAGGAACGTAATCGCCTGCTTCCAGATACACTAGATCTCCCATCACAAGCTCCCTGGCCTCTATCGTTTGCTTCACCCCATCCCGCATCACGTTTGCCTCAGGAGCTGACAAATCCCTTAAAGATTCAAGGGAGCTTTCGGCTTTCCTCGTTTGCACGACACTAATGACCGAGTTAATAAGCAATACCAGGAAAATAATCAGCGATTCTACGATCTCACCAATGATTATTTGCACACCGGCTGCTGCCAGTAGGACGACAACCATTGGATCTTTGAACGTTTCGATAAAGAGTTTCCAGGTAGGCACTCTTTCTTTGTTTTCCAGTTCATTATATCCATCACGCTGCAGCCTCGTTTGCACTTCGTCACTGGTTAAGCCTTCCTTTGTAGAATTGGTTGCGTTTATTGTATCTGAAGTGCTTTGCTGATAGTACTCCATCTCATTCCTCCTCTGCGTTCTTTTCCTATTTGCATCCTTTAAAATAATTAAAAGCTTATCAACGAGAACATGATTCACGTCAATAACTTCCAACCGTAACGTTTCGATTTCTATGGTATATCCCTTTTTAAAAGTGTCTCCTAATTCATTTGTAATTAATCCGCCTCGTAGTATGAAAAACTGGATTTTCGAAACGGCCCTCTACTAATGCAAAATAACGGAGAAAGATAGGAACAGTTAATTGACCATCCACCGACCTATAATCGTTGTCACGTCGTGCAATTTTCCCTCATTCTTAATTGATTCCAGCTATGATGGTCCAAACCAACGACCACCTCGTTCACATCTACAAGGATTGATTATTTCGACGAGCATAGGAAAGAAAACCCTTTTCTAAATCCCCAATTTTCTAAGTGGCAGCTGCTCACTCGACCGATCCAGATCTTAGGAGTAATATAGTTGCTTTTAATACAGTAATGTTTATAATATACCTATAGGGGTATTTGGAAAATCCTTATGAGATGCCCTAAAGGAAGAGCATGAGAATACCTTCCGGGAGATAAGATAGTATAGGAACACCATGTCTGACATAAGAAATTCCTGTCACAAAAAGGAAACTGCAGAGGATGTGATCATTATGTTCAACAAAAACAAGTTTCAAAATCACTGGCTTTTCAACTATGAGAAGCGACATTTGAAAAACGACTTTTCAGCGGGGCTGATTGTGGCAATCATGCTTATTCCTCAGGGAATGGCCTATTCGATGCTCGCCGGATTACCTCCGGTGATCGGTCTTTACGCTTCCACCATTCCTCTAATCATATACGCGCTGCTGGGCTCTTCTAAGCAACTCGCCGTTGGGCCGGTTGCAATGGTATCACTCCTGGTACTGTCCGGGGTATCGACAATGGCAGAGCCCGGGTCCGGAGAGTATATTTCCCTTGTTCTCCTGCTATCATTGATGGTGGGTGTGATTCAACTTTCGATGGGACTGCTGCGATTAGGATTTGTCGTGAATTTCCTCTCCCATGCGGTCATCAGTGGTTTCACTTCGGCTGCTGCTTTAATCATCGGTTTGAGTCAGCTGAAGAACCTTATCGGTGTCGATCTTGCAGGTCAAAAGAACATATTCATTATATTGTCAGATGCGGTTACGAGAATATCAGAAATCAACTGGACGACCTTTGCGATAGGGATCGGGAGCATTCTGTTACTTGTTATTTTCAAAAAGAAAGCACCGCAATTTCCGGCTCCGCTTGTCGTAGTTGTTGCAAGCACGCTTCTCGTCTATTTTTTCAAACTTGAGGAGCGGGGGATCAGTATTATAAAGGATGTACCGGATGGTCTGCCGGCCCTGAGTGTTCCAGCGTTCAATATGGATTCCGTAATGGCTCTACTTCCGATTGCTCTGACTATTTCGTTCGTGGGCTTCATGGAATCCATCGCAGTAGCAAAAGCCATTGCATCAAAAGAAAAATACAAAGTGGATTCAAACCAGGAGCTTACAGGCCTTGGTGCGGCTAACATTGTCGGTTCGTTCTTTTCCGCTTCGCCTGTCACAGGCGGGTTTTCACGTACAGCCGTGAACTATCAGGCAGGGGCTAAATCAGGACTTGCCTCTATTATTACAGCCGTACTCATCATGATAACCCTTCTTTTCTTTACGGGCTTGTTTTATTACCTGCCGAATGCCGTGCTTGCGGCAATCATCATGGTGGCTGTATTCGGACTCATTAATGTGAAAGAAGCAAAACACCTGTTTCGTATTAAGAAAACAGATGGCTTGATTCTCGTTCTTACTTTTGTAGCAACACTCGTAACAGGAATTGAATCAGGGATTCTGATCGGTGCTGGAGCGGCTCTCTTGTTGTTCATCTGGAACAGCGCCTACCCTCATACAGCCGTGCTTGGCTACGTGCAGGAAGAAGGAGTTTACCGAAACGTAAAACGTTACCCTGAGGCGCTCGAGCATACGGATACGCTCATCTTTCGAATGGATGCCTCGCTGTACTTTGCCAATTTCGCTTTTATGGAAGAAAAAATCAGGAACATCCTCGGAGACCGCCCGGAGGTAACGAAAGTCATTCTCGACTTCTCCGGAGTGAACCGGATGGATGGGGTCGCTGTGGACGAACTGGAGAAATTGATCGATGAATACGACGAAGCCGGTGTGCACATACATCTGGCTCAGGTGAAAGGTCCGGTCCGTGATTTGTTAGAACGTGCAGGCTGGCAAGAAAAGTACGGAGAACGCATTACACATCCCCAGGTCAAAGAAGCTGTCATTTATTAAGAAGCGGAAAGCCCGTCAATTTGAAAATGGCGGGCTGGCTTTTTACTATATCAAGAATCAATTTGTGGAGACTTTTACAATCGTTGCGGGACCGGCTATGGTAATCGTCATCGTTCCATTTATGTTGTACAAAAATAAGAGGGCTTTTTTTCTTTCATTGGTTTTTAAGAGATGTAAGGCGACTTACAGTTCTGTTTTCAAAAAAACTATATAATATAAGGATATAAGTCGAGTTTGAAGCTTGGGAGGGGTAAATTTACTGTCCCAGCCCCTATTTTTCTAAAAATGTCTACTAACTGAAGTAAGGAGCTTGATGATGAATGTCTTCTATATTATGGATAGGTGCGGCGTATGTGCACAGGCGATGCATCATTAAAATCAAAAAGAAATCGATTATAAAATAGGCAATATCTTAGAAGAAACCAGCGCCAGGAAAGATTTAAAGGACTTAATCGGTGAAGTACACACCCCTGTATTGGTAAATGACAAGGGAATATGGAAGGGACGGGGCTGTTATGTCTTTGCTGATAAACGACGGTTCATGCCTTCATCCGTTTAGAAGTAGGGAGAATCTAAAATTCACTGCCTCGATCTCCATAATAAAGGGCAATAAGCTTAATAACTAAAAACCCGGCGGAAAAAGGGATATTCCGCCGGGTTTTTAGTTTCTGAAACTATTTCATGAAGTTATGGTTACTCTGGGAAGAGTCGACTTTGATACCATACTCCTTGGTAATTAAACAGACGTGATTCCTTTTTACTTAGAGATTCCACAAGGTAATGTCTTCTCCAAGCTCATTTTGGGTTAAGGCACCTTTAATATCCATAATGATTCCTTTTCCATCTTTTAATAATCGTTGAAAAGTACTTACAGGAAGGCTGGTGAAAAATTTATGAGGAACGGCTAAAATCAATACATCAGATTCTTCTAGTTGGTGTAAATCTTTTAACTCATCCTTAAAATGGTTATGGTCAACGTGAGGGTCGCACACCTGGATATTTAAATCTAAATCCTTTAGTTTTTCTACTATTTCAAGAGCTTTAGAATTTCTGGTGTCTGGAAGATTCTGTTTGAATGTAACTCCTAGAACGGTAATGGTGAGGTCTTTTAAATTCTTTTTATGAATCGTCATTTGTTCCAACAACGTCTTTACAATATATTCTGGCATGTAATCGTTTATTTCCCGTGCTGATTCAATAAATTTCGGGGTATATCCGACTGATTTCGATTTATGAATTAAGTAGTAGGGATCGACTCCTATACAGTGCCCCCCAACCAGACCTGGATAAAATGGATTGAAATTCCATTTTGTTGAGGCAGCTTTAATGGCTTCATGCGTATTGATTCCCAATTTATTGAATATTATGGAAATCTCATTCATAAATGCGATATTAATATCTCTTTGTGTATTCTCTATAATTTTAGAAGCCTCGGCAACTTTAATGGAGGCTGCTTTATACACTTCAGCAGTAATCACACGTTGGTAGATCGAATAGATAGTGTCTAATGTTTCTTTATCTTGAGCAGCTACGATTTTATTAATGGTTTGAAATGTATGGTCCTTATCTCCGGGGTTAATTCTTTCTGGAGAATACCCTACGTGAAAGTCAGATCCTGCTTCTAAACCTGATTCTCGCTCAAGGATCGGGAGACACACTTCCTCTGTTGCTCCTGGAAAAACGGTCGATTCATATACAACAATTGTCCCTGGGGAAAGGTTTTTCCCCAGAATTGTGGAGGCTTGCTTTAAGTAAGTCAAATCCGGCTCTTGGTTGACTGAGATTGGCGTTGGGACTGCTACTATTATGAAGTTACAGGCTCCCAGATCTTTTTCGTTCGATGTAAATTTAATACGTGCTTCTCTTAATTGTTCTTCAGAAATTTCTTTAGTATAGTCATAAAACTGGTTTAAAGAACTAATTCTAGCTTCATTAATATCATATCCAATGACCTTGTATTCTTTAGAAAATCCTATGGCTACAGGCAGACCTACATAACCGAGTCCTACTACCCCTATAACTTGAGTGGAATCGGCACTATCCATTCTATTTATAGTCATATCATTTTTATCTTTCTCATTGCTCTCATATGACATATTTTAGTTCCCTTCATAAATCCTGATGTACTTTTTTTATATGCCATCCATCCAAAGGGGTTACAAGAGATCAACCACTGTATGTTCTATAAATAATCGGAACAGTTGGGCGGTTTCAAAATAAATTAATACAGTATGGATGGAATATGGATAGGGGAGTTTTTGCGATGATTCCTTTAATTAGTCTAAAAAAGCAATACGAAGTAATCGAAGCTGAGTTAATGGATGAAATGAGAAAGGTTCTGCGAAGCGGTCAATATATTTTAGGACCGAAAGTAAAGCAGTTAGAAGAGACCGTTGCGGAAAAATTAGGCGTGGTAAGTGCAGTTGCTGTGGCCAATGGTACAGATGCTTTAATACTTACTCTTGACGCTTATGACATAGGGGAGGGGGATGAAGTCATCACCACTCCATTCACTTTTTTTTCTACAGCCGAAGCTATTTCAAGAGTAGGTGCAAAACCCGTATTTGCAGATGTCGATCCTCAGACATATACGATTTGTCCAAATAAAATTAAAGAAAAAATAACTTCGTCTACAAAAGCAATCATTCCTGTGCATCTGTTTGGCCAATGTGCCGATATGGATGAAATCAATCGAATAGCTCGTGAGCGTGACCTGCTTGTAATCGAAGACGCCTGTCAGGCATATGGTTCAACCTACAAAGGGAAACCAGCAGGCAGTCTAGGGGACGCGGGTTGTTTCTCATTTTTTCCGACAAAGAACCTCGGCACTTTAGGAGATGGGGGGATGGTTACTACATCTGATACCCAATTAGCCCAAAAGATTCGTTCCTTGAGGGTACATGGCAGCATTCAAAAATACCATCATCAAAACATTGGTTATAACAGTCGTCTGGATGAGCTGCATGCGGCCATTTTGCTGGTGGGGTTGCGACACATTGACCAGTGGAATAAACAGAGAATTGCTTTAGGAGAACGCTACCATTATAAGCTTCAAGGAATTAAACATATGAAACTGCCAAAGACAGCTGAGAACTGTCTGCATGTCTACCATTTATACTGTATTGGATCTAAAAATCGAAAACAAATCATTGAATACTTGCAAAAGAAAAACATCCAAACAGGGATTTACTATCCTTGCTGCCTTCATCTTCAGGATGCATATCATCACTTAGGGTATCAAATGGGGGATTTTCCTATTGCTGAACAGCTTTCAGAAAGACTTTTTGCGGTACCGTTATATCCTTTTCTCAGTACGGAGAATCAGGATGTAGTCATTACTGCGTTACGTGAAAGTGAGGAATTATTACAATGTTGAAGGCAGGGATAATTGGGTGTGGTTATATTTCTAAGAAACATTTAAAAACCATAACCAGGCTGGACAGTGTGAAATTACATGCCGTAAGTGATGTGCAAAAAAGCAGGATGGAAGAAGCCGTTTCTTTCTATCTAGAAAATATTGCTTGCAACGCTCCTGTAAAACAGTACCAAGATTACTTGGACCTGGTCCATGACTCTGAAATAGATATTATTATCATCACCGTAATATCAGGTCTGCATGCAAAAATAGCCAAACAAGGTCTAATAGAAAGTAAACATGTGATCGTTGAAAAACCATTGGCTCTCTCTATTCGGGAGGCTGATGAAATAATAAAATTATCTCGTTTAAAGCAAAAGAAAGTACTTGTTTGTCATCAACTAAGATATCGTCCTATCTTCTTGAAATTAAAAGAACTTCTGGAAAAAGGGACTCTTGGAAAACCATATATGGGTGCAGTGTCTGCTAGAATTAATCGTTCCCAACAGTATTATGAATCAGCTGCATGGAGAGGGAGCTGGGAGCATGATGGCGGAATGCTCATCAACCAGGGCATTCACTTGGTTGATTTACTTGTATGGTTATTAGGAGATATAAACACGGTTTATGGGGAAGTTGCAAGAAATAATGAGTTAAAGGAAATAGAGGATGTTGCCACAGGTATTATCCACTTCAATAATAACGCTAAGGGCACGATTGAAGTGAATACCATTACTAAGCCGGCCACACAGGGTTATTGCCTTTCTCTGTATTTTGAAAAAGGAACCATCATTCTTGGCGGTGCTGGATTTGATAAGCTGGAGCATTGTTTCATAGAAGGTGAAGATCAACTTGTACGTGAATTAAAGGAAGTATGTAAGCAGAAAGATGAACAATTTTTAATGTACCAAAATTTTATAGATTCTATCTTAAATCATACCTTATTAGTCGTGGATGCCTCAGAAGGAAAAAGGGCATTGGAAGTTATTTTTGCTTTGTACAGATCAAATAATAATAAGCTGCCTGTTGAATTGCCATTATTAAGTTTTTCTACGATAGAAATGAAAGACAACTCTTGCCATAAGGAGAAAATGGATGAGTGACCCCAAAATAAAAGTAGGTAAAAATGTTTCGTTCGGTAAAAATGTTGTAGTGGAAGAGAATGTAAGCATTGGAGACGATGTAGTCATCGGACACAATGTAGTTATTAAGAAAGATACTATTATCGGAAATAATGTACACATTAGCGATTTGACATTACTAGGCAGATCGCCAGGAAGTAATAAAAAGATGGCAAGAAAGCCTTCCTCCACTTTACCTCCTTTAGTTATAGAAGAGGATGTGATGATTGGGAGTAATTGTGTGATTTATAGAGGAGTTCTTATTAGTAAAGGGGGTTTCATTGGAGACCTGGCCAGCGTTAGAGAAGAAGTATCTATTGGTAACGGAAGCATTGTGGGCAGGAACGCGATCATTGAAAATAAAACCACTGTAGGTGGAAACGTCGTAATTCAAACAGGCTCTTATATTACAGCCGATATGATTATAGAAGATGACGTGTTCATCGGGCCATGTTTTTCTTCTTCCAATGACAAGTATATGGGAAAGGGGAACTTTCATCATCAAGGCCCAACAATTAAAAGAGGAGCAAAAATAGGCAATAACGCTACCCTACTGCCTGCCATTGTTATAGGGGAGGGTGCAATAGTTGGAGCAGGAGCAGTCGTTACTAAAGATGTACCTGCTAGAGAGGTAGTCGTGGGCAACCCATCTAGACGAATAAAATAAAGTTCGTGCTAAAGTATTAAAACATGTAATTTTCACGTTTCGCAGCTTTTATCTTTTTGGCTCTGTTAAAGTTGATTGTTGATTATTCATAAGAGGCTTATTGCGCAATAGGGCCGGATTGTTGAAGACTCAGTTTCGAGATATTTTATGAGAAGAAAGGTCCGGAGGGGGATAATTCGCTTTCCGCGGGCATGTGCTGAGCCTCCTCAAGCTAACGCTTTCCGGGGTCTCACCGATCATGTTCATCCCGCAGGAGTCTTCATTATCCCCCTCCGGACTTTGACAAATCAGAAGCTCGAAACCACTTTAACCATCACCTGCATAATGAAGTATTAGCCCATGTAGTTAGGATATAACGACCCACATAGCCCGTCATGAAAGCATTTCCTACAGATTACGGAGGAGAACCAATCTCTTCTGGAAGGGTCCGTTCGCAACATTATAGTTGGGGTGGTGGGGAAATGACGAGACTCCCATGGGAGAAGGGACTAGGTGAGATCCCACAGGGAGTGAAACGAGCGAGGAAGCTCACCGTTCCCCCATAGGAAAGCGAGTTATTTCCCCACCAGCCCTTGTCCATCTAACGTAAAGGACCCATTTATCTCGAAACTGAGTCTTCCAGTAATGGGAGCTTTACTTTTAAATCAACACGGAAGTTTAACAGAGCTATCTTTTTAAGGAAGCTGGTTGAGCTGTATTTCCAGAGGCGGAAGATGGGTTTCTGCAAAATGCAATGGTTTGTATTTGGAATAACAATTTTTAATGATCACCTTCTTTAGTACTTATGGAATGCAAACTTGAATTTGTATTACTAATCATATTCGGATTCATTATTATTTGGGTTGTGCGGGTCAATCGTTTAATAAGTCCAATCATGTTTATTTTTTGTGCATAACTTGATGTATTAGGAATGGGGGGTGATGATTTGAAGGTAACTAAATACTGCGGTTTTTGCCCTATTTATCACAAGCCATCAAAAAAATGTAACTGTCCTCCTGGACCAACAGGTCCGATAGGTCCAATGGGCCCGGAGGGAGATGCAGGAGCGACGGGTCCAACTGGTCCAACTGGTCCAGCCGGAGGAGTGGGTTTTTTTGGTTTTGATCAAATGCAAGAGGCTGCGGTTTTACCTGTTGATGTTGAGACTACGGTTCTTACAGTAGCTGTGACTTCTGATGCGGGCCAATCATTAAAAATAGATTCGGTAGCAGAAATCGATATTATCGTAGGTTTATCAACTACTTTCCAGTACAATATACAGTATTCTTTGTATAGGGATGGAACACTTTTAGCCACTCTCTTAGAAAATAACGAAGGAGATAAACCTGGTGGAATAGTACGCTTATTTAGTGATGTTCCAAGTTTAACTTGGGTTGATCTACCGGGGGCTGGGATGCACACTTACGAAATTCGATTAACTGTAACCGGAACTAACATATTGACAGCTACTGTAAATACAAGGTCGTTAAATGTATTTGCATTGGATTAGGGAGTAAAGCAACACAGCTTAGGCTGCGTTGCTTTTTTATAATTAATTTTAAAGTCCTAACCCAATCTCCACGAATGTATAAGCAACTATCAGTTAGAATCATAAAATACTATGGTACTCGTTAAAAAGTATCTAAGTAATGAGTATAAGAATTCGTTTTAAAAGTCTTAAAAATCAAGAGAAAGGAGGTAAATCTATGACGTTTGAAAACAAGATAATAAACGGAGGTTTTGAAACAGGGACTTTACCACCATGGATGGGTTTAAATGCGACGGTGACCTCACAAGCAAGTCACTCTGGTAGTTTTAGTGCTTTATTGTCTACAAATCTAGTAGCTTTTGTATCTCAGACGGTTAGTGTGAACCCAGGTTTGAACTTTGAATTATTAGTATCATTATCCAAGTTAAATAATAATCCTAATCCACAAATACTACTTATAGTGGACTACTATGATGCGAATTTCAATTTCCTTAGCAGGGGTTTAGAAACAGATATACAAGCAAATAGACTTCCCCCTTCAGGGAATTGGTTAGAAGTATATCAAACTACAAACTCAGCCCCTTTGGGATCGGCATTCGCTGTTGTTCTTGTACAGAAGTTAACTTTGCCTAATAGTACTCCTGTGCTAGTAGATGATGTAGCTTTGTTATCAATAGAAGGAACAAGCGGCCCTACTGGGCCAACTGGACCTACTGGAGCCACCGGAGCAACCGGGGCGACCGGAGCCACTGGAGCGACAGGATCTACTGGAGCAACGGGTGCAACAGGACCGACCGGAGCAACCGGAGCGACTGGAGCGACTGGAGCGACTGGAGCGACTGGAGCCACTGGAGCGACTGGAGCCACGGGAGCCACGGGAGCCACGGGAGCCACGGGAGCCACGGGAGCGACCGGAGCCACTGGATCTACTGGAGCAACCGGAGCCACTGGAGCGACCGGAGCAACTGGGGTAACCGGAGCAACTGGGGTAACCGGAGCAACTGGGGTAACCGGACCAATTGGAGCAACTGGAGCAACCGGACCAACAGGAACAACGGGAGCCACCGGAGCCACTGGAGTGACAGGAGCAACGGGAGCAACCGGACCAACAGGGCCAACAGGAGCGACCGGAGTGACTGGACCAACAGGGCCAACGGGAGCGACTGGAGCCACCGGAGCAACTGGGGTAACCGGACCAACAGGAACAACGGGAGCCACCGGAGCCACTGGAGCGACAGGATCTACTGGAGCAACGGGTGCAACAGGACCGACCGGAGCAACCGGAGCGACTGGAGCTACTGGAGCGACTGGATCTACTGGAGCAACCGGAGCCACTGGAGTGACTGGAGCAACCGGAGCCACTGGAGCGACAGGATCTACTGGAGCAACGGGTGCAACAGGACCGACCGGAGCAACCGGAGCGACTGGAGCAACTGGAGCGACTGGATCTACTGGAGCAACCGGAGCCACTGGAGCGACCGGAGTAACTGGAGCGACTGGAGCGACTGGAGCCACTGGAGTAACAGGAGCAACCGGAGCGACCGGAGTGACTGGACCAACAGGGCCAACTGGAGCGACTGGAGCGACCGGAGCAACTGGGGTAACCGGACCAATTGGAGCGACAGGAGCCACTGGAGTAACAGGAGCAACCGGAGCCACGGGAGCGACCGGAGCGACCGGAGCAACTGGGGTAACCGGACCAACAGGAACAACGGGAGCAACTGGGGTAACCGGACCAATTGGAGCCACTGGAGCCACAGGAGCAACGGGACCAACAGGAGCCACGGGAGCCACCGGATCCACGGGATCGACCGGAGCGACCGGACCAACAGGGCCAACAGGAGCAACGGGAGCCACCGGAGCAACAGGAGCGACCGGACCAACAGGGCCAACAGGAGCAACGGGAGCCACCGGAGCAACAGGGCCAACGGGAGCGACCGGAGCAACCGGAGCAACGGGAGCCACCGGAGCAACAGGAGCGACCGGACCAACAGGGCCAACAGGAGCAACGGGAGCCACCGGAGCAACAGGGCCAACGGGAGCGACCGGAGCAACCGGAGCAACCGGAGCCACCGGAGCAACTGGAGCGACCGGAGCAACCGGAGCAACAGGGCCAACGGGAGCCACCGGAGCAACGGGAGCGACCGGAGCCACCGGAGCAACAGGGCCAACGGGAGCCACTGGAGCAACAGGACCAACGGGAGCAATCGGAGCCACGGGAGCAACAGGACCGACCGGACCTGTAAGTGAAGGAGTAATTATTGAAAATGTAGGTCCTGATGTTAGTTCACAGTTTAATGAACTAAATACAGCAGAAAGAACGCCAATCGTAGAATTGACGTCTGTCTATGGGTTGTCTGATTTGCGAGACTTAGTTGAGACAGCAGGCAGCGGATCTGTTACGAATACGACGGTTGAATACCAAGTGAGTGTTACAGGTGGAGCTACAGACTCCGCAACATTGGATAGTGTTGAGAGAGGACGCTATATGCCTGGGTACGCTGCTCAAGCAGGGTTAGCTGTTCGAATTCCTACTGCAGTTTCGGATAACCAAGTATTTCGATGGGGGTTATTTGACGATCAGAATGGTGCTTTTTATGGTCAGAGTGTTGCAGATGGAGTATTCATTGGTATTAGAAGAGCTGGAATAGATCAAATCATTCCTCAATCTTCTTGGAATATAGATCCTTTGGATGGTACCGGTCCAAGTGGGCTGACTCTTGACTTAGCAGTAGGTAACATTTTTCAGATTACGTTCACATGGTATGGATACGGAGTGGTTGAATTTAATGTTGTGGTGCAAGATCCTATTACTCTTGCACAGGAAGTCGTAACTGTTAATCGCTTCCGTCCAACAAATGAAACGAGTTTCACGGATCCCAATTTACCGATACGTGCGCAAATTGAGAATACCGGAGCATCTGAAGCGAGGGATATTTTTGTTGGTGGAAGACAGTACAGCATCCTGGGAGAATTTGATCCTGCTTTTCGTATCACATCGGATCGACGTTCCGCTACCGTAGGAACGGCAGGTGTACCTGTTTTATCCTTCCAGAGAAAACCAATCTTTCCTGCTGGTTCGGCTAGGCCGAACTCAGTAAGTGTTGTATTAGAGGGATTAGATATCGTAACTTCAGCCGATATTTATTTCCAAGTTAAAGTGGGAGGGACATTGGACACTGCTTTTACTAACTTCCCAACTGCGAATACGGATATCCCAAATTCTGAAACATCACTTTTAATCAATAACACTGCCACCACACTCACAGGAGGGCAAGTAGTTTATCAGGGAGTTGGTGCAGGTGCTCAAGGTTCAAGCAGAAACTTAGCAACAGCCACACTTCTATCTTTCGAGTTACCTGATGAACAGCCTGTCTCGTTAGTTATTGGAACTTTTAGTGGAACAACACCTGTCATTGCAGTATTTAGGGTTACTGAGGAATGGTGATCATTGGGTGTGGTCTTTCGTGGATCACACCCATTTCGTTAATAAAGTTTGTTAAATTGATAATTCTTCATTAATTTTTAAAAAGGAAGGAGGGAGATAAATGACAATCATTGAAAATGTAGGACCTAATGTCAGTTCACAATTTAATGAGTTAAAGGTGGCGCAACGAACACCTGTTATTGAGTTGAAGTCTGTATATGGATTATCAGACCTCCGCGATATTGTGGAAACGACAGACAGTGGAACAGTTACGAGTACTACAGTCGAATATCAACTGAGTGTTACTACTGGAGCAAATGATTCTGCGACACTTGATAGTGCAGAAAGAGGTCGCTATATGCCAGGCTATGCTGGTCAAGCGGGGATAGGAGTGCGTATCCCTGAACCAGCGGCAACTGATCAAGTGTTTCGCTGGGGACTATTTGATGACGAGAACGGTGCCTTTTACGGGCAAAACGTAACGGATGGAATATTTCTCGCTATTAGGAGAGCAGGAACTGATCTAATTATTCCGCAAACTTCATGGAATGTTGATCCTCTGGATGGATCTGGACCAAGTGGGGTAACTCTTGATTTATCGTTAGGAAATATATTTCAAATTAACTTTACTTGGTATGGGTATGGAGTTATTGAATTTAATGTCGTGATTCAAAATCCTGTGAACCTATCTCAAGAAGTTATCACTGTTCACCGATATCGCCCGGATAACGAAACAAGTTTTACAGATCCAAATTTACCTTTACGAGCCCAAATAGTAAATAGTGGGGTCACCGCTGCAAGAAATATTTTTGTAGGAGGAAGACAATATAGCATCATTGGAAAATTTGATCCTACCTTTCGGATCACATCTGAAAGACGAACGGTGTCTGTGAATACAACAGGGATACCGGTGATTTCCTTTCAAAGAAAAGCCGTTTTCCCTGCTGGTTCAGCAAGACCTAATTCAGTGAGCGTTACTTTAGAAGGGGTCGATATCGTCACGAGTGAAGATGTTTATTTTCAGGTAATAGTTGGAGGAACATTGAATACAGCATTTGTTAATTTTCCGACTGCCACGACGGATATTCCGGTAAATGAAACGGCTTTAATGGTTAATAGTACGGCAACTACAATTGCAGGGGGAGAAGTAGTTTTTCAAGGTGTAGCTGCCAGTGATAGGGGGTCGAATAGGGATTTAGCTAGCGCAAACCTTTTAGATTTTGAGTTACCCGATGATCAAACCGTATCACTAGTAATAGGATCATTTGGAGTGAGTGCTTCTGTTTCAGCGGTATTTAGAGTGACAGAAGAGTGGTAATTAATCGGAGGTAAGTCTCGTTCTCAGATAAAAAACTTAAGTTGGAGGCCGCTGAATCCGCCTGTGGGAAAAGTCTCATTCCCACAGGCGGTTTTCTTTTTTTGAATGAATCTGGCTTCCTAACCTTTCATATGTTTTACAATGGCTGAGGAATTTTAGATCGCCCCAGGGGAAAGAATGCCTTCGAGACCCGAAGGTGAGACCATCTCATATTCGCCTACAGGTGTCTTTTCAAGGAAATAATGAAATATAGTCGCCTATAAACGCTGAACTCCATATTACTGAAGAATAAACAATGGACCAGTCCTAATTTATAAAAAGGGTCTATCGGTAATTTTTATTTCATACAAATGTTAGGTGATTAAGGTGATTAAACTTCAAAATTCAAAGGGGAGATGGGATGATTACGGTCAGTCTTTGCATGATGGTGAAAAACGAAGAAGAGGTTTTAGCTCGATGTCTGGACTCTGTGAAGGACCTGGTGGATGAAATCAACATCGTGGACACTGGATCTGATGATCGTACCGTTGAGATCGCCAAAGAATATACGGATCGTGTTTTTTTCTTTGAATGGACGGGGAGATTTACCGATGCAAGGAATGAATCCTTTAGGCATGCGACCAAGGATTATATTTTCTACCTGGATGCTGATGATGTCATATTGGATGAGGATCGTGAGAAGTTCAAACGGTTAAAGGAAGGGCTTGATCCTGCAGTCGACTCGGTATCCATGTATTACAATGCAGGGACTGATGAATTCGGTAATGTCACGCTTAAGTATCGGAGGAACCGCTTAGTCAAAAGAAGTAAGAATTTCCAGTGGGGCGGGGATGTCCACAACTACTTAAATGTTTATGGACACATTATTAATTCCGATGTTGCAATTACTCACAAAAAAATTCAACACGCTGTTGGCAGAAACCTTTCTATTTATAAGGAGAAGATCGAAAGAGGAGATGTGTTCAGTCCTCGAGATTACTTTTATTATGGAAACGAGTTAAGAGAAAACGGTCATCATGAAAAGGCTATCGAAAGTTATACGAAAAACATTGAACATAAGGAAGGTTGGATTGAAGATAAAGTCTATGCCTGCATCAACCGTGCAGACTGTTATCGATTTATAGAAGAGACAGAAAAAGAACTAGCCTCTTTATTTGAATCGTTACGTTTTTCTAAAACACCTCGACCAGAAATGTGCAGCAGGGTGGGCTACAATTTTCAAAGAAAAAAAGAATATAAGTTTGCAATTTATTGGTATGAATTAGCGACAACTATTGAAGACGATCCTGATAAATGGAGTTTTACTTATCCGGCTTATTCCACTTGGTATCCTCACTTACAATTATGCGTTTGTTATTATAACCTATCTAATTTCGAAAAATCATACGAACATAATGAATTAGCTAGAAGCTTTCGGCCACAAGATGAAAGAGTACTTTTCAATAAGGAGTTACTCGAGAAGAAATTAGGATTGAATCAAACTGCAGAGCAGCCGCAGGATGAATCTTCGTCATAATAGAGGGACATCTCGTATTTTTGGCTCGAAATATTTCCCATAGAATAATTGTTTTAATTATCTATATCACTGAATGGGTGTGAATAGAGCGGATGGGTAATAAACCTAAAGTGTTTATCTTCGTTAAGCCTGGGCTTGATACTTTTGTGAAGGATGTGGCAGCTTCTTTATCGGACAGATATAGTGTGAAAACAATTTACGTGAGCACTAACATGAATAATATAGATGTTTATATGAAAGAAGCTGACCTGTGCTGGTTTGAATGGTGTGATGAACTGTTGGTTTACGGAAGTAAAACAGCTTTAGCCAAACACAAAAAGATAATATGTCGAATCCATAGTTACGAAGTTTTTACGAGTTACTTGAAGAGAGTGAACTGGAAAGCCGTTGATAAAGTTGTATTTGTATCGGATCATATAAGAGAATACGCCTTATCAGAAACACCTGGCCTTAATAAAGGCCAAACCATAGTGATTCCAAATGGTATCAAAATAAATGATCTGGATTTTAAAGAAAGAAATAAAGGCTTTAACATCGCCCACGTAGGTTATTTGAACTTTAAAAAAGGTCCGATGCTTTTACTTCACGCCTTCCATGCTATTTATAAAATGGATGCCAACTTTAAATTATTTATTGCAGGCAGCTTTCAAGAACCAAGATATAAACTTTATTTTAATCAGATGATAGAAAAATTAGGACTTCAAGAGAATGTTATCGTTGAAGGTTGGCAGTCAGAGATCAATCACTGGTTAGAAGACAAACATTACCTTCTTAGTTCAAGCTTACTTGAGAGTCAGCATTTATCTGTAATGGAGGCCATGGCTAAAGGGATTAAGCCTTTAGTTCATAACTTTGTTGGCGCTGGAACCATTTATCCTGAAGAATATATCTGGAGTACACTTGATGATTTGACAAGTATGATTGAAAAAGGAAGTTATAACTCTTTGCATTACAGGAGATTTGTGGAAAACAATTACGAGTTTACTTCTCAAATTACCAAAGTCCACGACTTGTTAGAAGAGATAATTGCTCAAAAGAATATTTACACCATTTATCGTAACGGAAAACAAACCCAGTTTTTACTTCCCAACACTAAAGATCATATTCAAAGAATTATCGCTAACCATCAAGTTTTTTATGAAGAAGCTATGTTAATGGATATAAAAAACAGAGTTCGAGAAGATAGCGTTGTAATTGACGTAGGAGCCTATATAGGAAATCATTCAACGTTTTTTGCCCAGCATTGTCAAGCCAGGGTTTTCTCTATAGAACCCAATCGTGAAGCGTTTGATTTATTAGAAAAAAATGTTCAATTAAACGGTTTGGAGAATAGAACAACTTTACTCAATATTGGTTTAGGGAAAGAGTTGGGTAAAGGATCGATAGTAGGCGGTTTAGAAGACAATATGGGGATGAGGCAATTAAAAGGTGATATGGAAGGCGATATAGTGATTGAGACGATCGATCATTTGTTCAGTGAGTTGAACAGAGTGGATGTTATAAAAATTGATGTGGAAGGAATGGAGATGGACGTGTTGCAAGGGGCAGCGGACACATTAAAAAAACACAAACCTCTTCTATATATCGAAACAACAACCGATGATAAGCTGCATCTTGTATATGGTTTTTTAAAAAAATTTAACTATAAATCACTCAAACAATTCAATGCTACGCCAACAACGTTATTTGTTTAATCATTTTTCGAATTTGTCCTCTAAGAGCTTAATCTGGTTAGATATCCCTTATTTAGGCAAAAGTGCGTGTTAAATATAGTTTGACAGGATTAGCTTAAAACATTGTTTTAAATTAACGACTTCCTTAAGAGTTTGTTTAACTTTTGAGGGCTTTATTTTTATTATGGTATAATCTCATTTAATTTCTTCAGAAAGCGGAAGCCCCTCCGTGATCACTTAGGCGTTTATACCTCACATTTATAGAGGACTTCTTTACTAAAAGTATGAGCTATGATAAGCAGAAAAAACTAGCTCATTACACATCACTCTCAATATTATAGAGTGAAAAAAGGTCAATCCCTGGATTTAGATTGACCTCTTTGATTTGTGCATTTCAAGAAAACTGGATGATTGGATACTAAATTCTTTTAATCTTTGAGAAAGCACGCTCTATCTCATTCCCACTTAAACGTTCGGCTGGCAATGATGAAAGCAACAACTAACCAGGCCACCAATGTAAGCCAGTGGTGCCATAGGTCAAAAAAAGCTGTCCCAACATTCATCGTTTCACGGAGGGCTGTACTTAAATGAGAAATCGGAAGGATATGAACGATCGGCTGAAGATATTCCGGCATCGTGTTAATTGAGAAAAATACTCCACCTAAAAATAGCATGGGGAAGGATGCAAAGGCTGCGATCGGGCCAGCACTTTCCGGGTTTTTAGCAAGACCAGCGATAATAAAGCCTATAGCCATAAAGGCGAGTGTTCCCAATACGACGAACGTGAGCAGGGCAAGCCACGAGCCATTTACTTGAACGTTAAAAAGTACACTTGCCACGACCAGCACAAGCACAGCCTGTAAGCCGTTTAACAGCACCCGGGCCGTGATCTGTGCGGCGATAAACGTGGAAGCTTTAAGACGAGTCCCTTGCATGCGCCGCAGGATCCCACGCTCTCTCCAGGCGGAAATTTGTCCGGCTACTCCGTTCATATTATTATTCATAATCATCATCGCAACGATCCCGGGAACTAGAAAATCAATGTAGCTAATATCAAGCGCTCGTACCCCTTTAGCCTCGACGGCTACGACTGGGGTGTAGTCTTCGATGTTTTTACTCACCTGATCAACGGCAGAATTGACGACGGTTAACCCGAGCTGGGAAGCTGAGGCATTGGTTTCGTTGTAATAAACGGGAAGGTTAAATGACTTACTTTCGTCTGTATGGGATTGTAAATGTTTCCCGTAACCTTTAGGAATTTCCATTACAACTTGATATTCATCCGTTTTTAGTTCGTCCAATGCTCCGTTCACATCGTTGCTTTGCTCAAGATGGATCGCCTCATTTTTTTGAAAATTGGAGAGAAGCTGCTTGGATGCAGTTGATCCATCATGATCGATGACGGCCATTGAGATACTCGTGCCATCGCTGTTTCCAAGAAAAGAACCGAGGGCCAGCATTAGAATAATGGGAAAGAGGAGCGTGAAAAAAAGCACCTGGCGATTTCGTGCGAAAATCCTTAATTGCGCTAAGGTTAACTGCCAATAAGCTTTCATTCTCTTAAACTCCTTCCGGTCTTATGTATAAAGACATCCTCGAGTGTTGCTGTTCGAGTCTGGAGATCCTGAAGATTAATATTTTTCTCCTGGGAATGTTGAATTAAATCAATCAGTGTCATTTGAAGATCATCGGTGTAAACGACGTACCATTCCTGCCTGCGAGTGACCTGAGTGACTCGTTGTAAATGGTGAATAAACGTATCGTCTTCATCAGCGTGCAATGTAAATTCGATGGCGCTGTCTGATTGTAGCTCTTTTACTAATCTTGATGGAGTATCTAAGGCGATCAAATTCCCTTGATCCATAATACCAATACGATCACATAATACGTGAGCCTCATCCATGTAATGGGTGGAGAGAACGATGGTTTTTCCCTTTGCCTTTAGACTTTCAATAATATCCCAAAGCGTTCTCCTTGCCTGGGGGTCTAATCCGGTTGTTGGTTCATCAAGAAAGATAATGGCAGGGTCATGAATAATGGCTAAGGCAATGGCAAGACGCTGCTTTTGTCCTCCCGATAATGCTTTAATTCGATCCTTTTTCTTTTCGGTTAAAAGCATTTCATCAATTAATTCAGGAATTGAGACATGACTTGGGTAGAAGCTTGCGTACATTTGCATGATTTCATGAACCGTTAGCAATTCAAACAGGGAAGTGGATTGCAGCTGAATACCAATAACCTCTTTCACTTTGTTGATTTGTTTACGAATATCGAAACCTGATAGGGTAGCCGTTCCACTGTCTGGCTTACGGAGCCCAACAAGCATTTCAATCGTGGTTGTTTTGCCAGCTCCATTAGGTCCTAGAAGACCAAACACTTCACCGGCACTTACATTGAATTCAACACCATTGACTGCTGTCATATTCCCGTATTTTTTTACTAGTCTTTCAACATGAATCATTGTAATTGACATCTCTTCAACTCCATTCACTTTCAATATACCATGAATTTAATAACCTAATTACTTATTCTCATTGATGTTTTTAAATGCTTGCTTCATTAACGGTTTACAGTAGGGGAGACCTTGGTTGATCACCTCCACTCTTATTTATTTGTTTCATTATAAATGAGGGCTGGGGAAAGGGGGGCTGCAAAATTACGCCAATGTAAGAGTACATACAAGCGAGTTTGGAGAATGCTAAAACCTAGATAATAGAAGAAAATAAGTCGAGATTGAAACTTGGAGGGGACGCTGGCCTAGCCCCTATTTTTGTAAAAAAGTCTACTAACTGAACTAAGGAGCTTGATTATGAATGTCCTCTATATTATGGATGGATGCAGCGTATGGGCGCAGGCGATGAATCATTTCTATCTAAAAGAAATCGATTATAAGGCAGTCAATATCTTAAAAGAAACCAGCTCCAGGAAAGATTCCATGGATTTAATCGGAGAAGTATACACCCCTTCATTGGTGAATGACAGGAAATCTGGAAGGGGCGGGTACAGCCACAGTCAAAAGCACACCTGTAAATTGGAGTACACCTTTTAGGTTTCTATTTCCTCCTGCAGGGAAATCTCTAAAGGGATAATAGTTTAGGAGGTTTTTATATGATTAAAGCATTGGTATTCGATGCTTATGGTACATTGTTTGATGTTCATTCCGTGGGAAAAGAATGTAATGAAATTTTTCCGAATAAAGGAGACGAAATCAGCCAGTCGTGGAGAAAAAAACAGCTGGAGTATTTCTTTCTAAGACAACTGATGGAACGTTATAAGCCTTTTGACGAGATTACGAAGGATGCTTTGAATTATGCCTGTAAAGAAAATGGGGTTGAGCTGTCTGAAGAAAATGAAGAGCGCCTGATGAACGCCTATTTAGATTTGGATCTCTTTGATGAGGTGGAAAGTGTGCTGAAAGAGCTTTCTGAGAAAAAACTGGTGGTGTTCTCGAATGGCTCGGTCAATATGATTGAGCCACTGGTCGAGCAATCCTCGATCAATGAGTATATTGATGAAGTTATTAGTGCAGATGAAATTAAGCATTATAAACCTACGCCGGCTGCCTATAACCATGCTTTAGAGAGACTGGATGTAAAAAGGGAAGAAGTCCTGTTTATGTCTTCCAATCCATGGGATATTACAGGCGCCAAAAGCTTTGGATTTAATACAGCCTGGATTAATCGCAAGGAGCTTGTACCAGAAGAGCTGAATATCCAGCCTGACAGTGAGTATAGTGACTTAAGAGGAATTCGCGAATGGAATTAGAGAAGAGGAAAAAGGGCCCGAGTAGGGGCCCTTTTTTTGTGGGATGAGTAATAGATCATTTATGAACTGAATCGTCAGCCGGACTGGAAATAAGGATTAGGAAAGATTTAAGAACTCTTTCGTCTTATCCGCGTCGATGGCCAGAAAGCGTACTTTTCGAATGAACCCGTCTTTTTTCAATTCGCTCATGATGGCGCTCGTTGTTTCTCTTGTCGTCCCAATCATGTTAGCGAGATCCTGATGGGTCAGTTTCATTTCAATGGTCTGCCAGTTTTGTTTGCGGCGACCGGTTTTTTGACTGAGCATTAATAACAGGTACAACAATCGATGCTTCACGTCGCTTAAGGCAATTTTTTCGCTCAGACTGTAAAAGTCTTTCAATCGTGAGGAGAGAATATCAATCAGTTTTAGAGCGACATGCGGGTTCTTTTTGATAAATTCTTCATAGTCCCTGTGGCTGAGTGTACATATATACGTATCGGTCATAGCTTCCGCATAGGTCTGATCGTCGGTCAAACTGACGGTGGACGTTTCACCGAATATGTTTCCATCCACGAGAATATCGAGCGTAAACTGCTTGCCTTCTTCATTCATACGGTACAGGCGGACCTGTCCTTTTTTTAATAAAAATAAGGCATTCACGGTGTTTTCAGGGGAGACAATCGTCGTACCTTTTTTCACGGGACTCATCTCACTCATCTGATCGATCCTCATGAGCTCTTCCTGGGAGAGTTCTTCAAACAAACTGATTTGGGAGAGTAAGGTAAGCTTATCCATTTCTTCACCTCGTTCGGTTGATAAGTTGCTATAAATAATTTTTGATGAAAAGTGTGGGTATAAAACTCAATCCTTCATGAGCTGAAGAAAACTGACTACTTTACTTGAATATAGTAGCGGTCCGCCAATTTGACAATAGAATAATGTTAGATACCCATGCGAGAAAAAATAGTTATTTGAAGGGGAAACCCCATTTCAAGATAATTTAAAGATTTTGAAACAAAACCTCTCGTCCAAACGTATAGATGGTTGAATAGTTTTAAACCTTTATATACCAAATTTTTCATGAGTTGCTGTTAATAGGATAGGGTACATAAAAGAGGACTATTGCGTTATGTTTATTTATAAATTAATCTATATAGATAATTATAATTGATTAGGTGTAAATTGGAACAAGGAGCTCCTGATTAGTTAGGATAGTTAGGAAATACGAGAAAAGCCATAGCCTATGTGTACAAAACCATAGGAATCTTAATCGATCCAATTAAATGCATCAGGGAAGAACTGTAATGATTACTATCACAAGAATCAATTGATGGAGGCTTATAAATGTTTCAAAAATGGAAAGGAAACGATGCTTCTTCTAAAAAGAAGCTGATTTATGCTGTTGTTTTCGCTATGTTTTGGCTGAAGATGACGTTTATTCAAGGTGGGGTTTTCACTTTAGGTTTAGAAAATATAAATCAAGCAGCTATCCTGGCCTTTAATCCCTTGAGCAGTATTTTTCTTCTCTTTGGATTAGGAATCTTACTGGCCGGCCGTAAAGGACTGCTTGGGGCCTATATTCTTGGCTCCGTCTTACTTTATCTCAATGTTTTGTTTTATCGTGAGTACAATGATTTCATTACGATTCCAATGTTAGGTCAATTAGCAAATTTGGCAGGTCTTGGAGGAAGTATTACGAATATCCTCTCGGCCACAGATATTTTCCTGTTTGTGGACGTATTTGTTGCGATCTTTCTATTATTCTATCTGAACCCTTCTCGTATACAAAGTTTTCTACCGAAACGTAAGGAAGGTCTTGTGCTGGCTATTATTGCTGTTCCGTTATTTTTAATTAACCTGGGCTGGGCACAGACAGAGCGTCCAGAGCTTTTAAAACGGGCCTTTGACCGTAATTTGTTAGTGAAAAATATTGGCGTGCTTGATTTTCACATCTACGATACTGTGCTGCAGGGACAAACGGAGATGAAAAAAACGTTCGCTGATAGTAACGAATTAGTACCTGCATTAAACTATATAAATGAGAAAGATGTGGATCCAAATAGCGAAATGACAGGAGTCGCAGAAGGAAAAAATGTGATTCTTTTATCCCTGGAGAGCACCCAGACATTTGTTGTGGATCGTGAATTAAACGGAAAAGAACTCACCCCTTATTTTAACGATCTCAAAGAAGAAGGTGCTTACTTTAGTAACTTCTATCATCAGGTTAAACAGGGGCGCACGTCAGATTCCGAGTTTTTGCTGGACAATTCATTGTATGGCCTGAATCGTGGAGCGGCCTTCTTTACTCATGCGGGTAACGAATACGAAGCTACCCCTGAAGTGTTAGGGGAAGAGGGCTATACGTCTGTGAATATGCATGCCAATGATCAAACATTTTGGAACCGGAATGTCATGTATGACTCTCTTGGCTATGATGAGTATTATTCAAAAGAAGATTATGACGTTACAGAAGATAAATCCTACGGTTGGGGTTATCTTGATGAATACTTCTTTAGTGACTCCTTAGATAAAATGGAAGAGTTAGAGCAGCCGTTCTATAGCAAGATGATTACTCTGACCAACCATTATCCATTTACCCTTCCGGAAGATAAGAAATTGATTGAAGAAGGGAATACTTCAAGTGGTACGCTGAACCGTTATTTCCAAACGATCCGCTATCAGGACGAAGCTTTAAAACAGTTTGTTGAGGATTTCAAGCGTTCAGATCTTTATGACGATACCGTGCTTATCATTTATGGTGACCATTTCGGGATATCAGAGAATCACCAGGAGGCCATGGGAGAATATCTGGGCAAAGATATTAATGACTATGAACAATTTCAGCTTCAGCGTGTGCCTCTTCTCATCCTTGGAGAAGGAATAGAACCAAAAGAACATGAGACTGTTGGGGGCCAGATTGATTTACGTCCGACGATCATGAATCTTTTAGGGGTGGACGATGACAACCCGGTCCAATTCGGTCATGATTTGTTTAGTAAAGATCGGAATGGGATGACCATTACACGAGATGGTAATTTTGCTAACGAGGATTATGTAGGTGTGAATGAAACCTGTTTTGATAGAGAAACGGGAGAGAAAGTAGTAGGTGAGGCTTGTGCTGAAGGCTTCAAACAAGCGCAAGAAGAACTGGAGATCTCAGACTCTATCGTTTACGGAGATTTGCTGCGTTATCTTGATGAAACAGAAATGATTGATCAAGAGCGGAAATAATTATCTGGATAAAAAGCTTGCAGATAACCTGAGGGTTTTCTGCAAGCTTTTTTGTTAGGCTCTGTTTAAGTTTATTGTTGATTATTCATAAAAGGCTTATTACACAATAGGGCCGGATAGTTGAAGACTCAGTTTCGAGATATCTTTGGTCCGTTGCTAATATAGAGAGGGGCTGGCTACGGAAACAACTTGCTTTCCTGCGGGGGAACTGGCAAGCCTCCTCGCTCGTTTCACTCCCTGTGGGGTCTCGCCTAGCTCCTTCTCCCGCGGGAGTCTCGTCGTTTCCTCCGCCATCCTATGTTTGAGGAGTGAACGGACCCTTCTATAAGAGAGGTAATCGTTCTGGATCAGCCTTAAACCCTTATATATCAGGGGTTGTACGCTTAAATAAGCTAGATACTCTTTTGCTCTCCAGTAAATTTTAGTAGGCATTTTTGGTTGATTTCTAGTTTCTTATTCGGCCAGGTCCGGAGGGGGACGATGTAGACTCCTGTGGGATGGACATGATCGGTAAGATCCCGCAGGGCTGTGAAGCCCGAGGAAGCTTACCGCATTCCCACGGAAAGCGAAATCATCCCCCGAAGGCCTGTCCTCTCAGCCTAAATATCTCGAAACTGAGTCTTACAGAAAAGGGAGCTTTACTTTTAAATCAACACAGAAGTTTAACAGAGCCTTTTATTAAGGGAAGATAGCTGGAGACTGGATGTAATATCGGAAGGAGTTTGTACTGAATAAGTTAGATACACAGACTGATAGTGTATAGAGTGATGTAACCGCACGCGAGTGGTAATAAAAAAAAAGAAAAAGGGCCCGGTTAGAGGCCCTTTTTGTGGATGGATGTCAGAAAGCGAACTGAATCGCCAGCTTACTCTGGGAATAAGGGTGGAAAGGTTTAAGAACTCTTGATTTTTACCACAGCTTAGTATTTGGAAGGTTTCTTAATAGAGATTCCCTTCTTTTTTAGCTTTCATAACCTTGATCGTCATGATCAATATACCAATGGGGCAGCCAATTGTAAAAGCAATTGATACAATGAATGGAAAATTGTTTAGAGTTTCATTATTTAGTCGATAGATGCCGACGAACGTAAAAAGAGCGCAAAAGAAAATACCAACTAACGTTTTAATTATACTCATTAAATCTCACCGCTTTTTGTTTTAATTAATTATAACAGCTTGAGTTTCATTATATTAAATGATAAATGAATACACTCAGTTTTGCTTAATTATTTGTGATTCATAGTTCGTATTGTTAAAATTATGTCGCAGAGTTCCTGGAAATTGGTTTTCTGCTCAATCCCTGTTAAGCCATTCGAAGTATTTTCTTCGTTTGCAAAAGCGTGCAGCTCATTAATGAACTGCACGCTTTTTTTTTACTTAACGACGATTACTGGAGACTGAACATATTTTACGAGTTTATGACTGACACTTCCCAGGATCAACGTCTGCCATTTATTACGCCCGCGGCTTCCAATAACCACGCAATCATAATCTTCCTGGTTGGCATATTCAATCATTTCTTCAGCGGGATCTCCATGTAACATCAGAAACTTGGTGGAAACACCGGCTGACTCTACATATTTGATGACGTCCAGGAACTTTTCTTTCCGTTTCTTAGTAGCTGTATGAGAATCCCCATAGTTCAATACGTCCTGTTTAGATGTTTCACCATCAACCACATATACAAGGTCGATGTGCACCTCTTCCTTATGCGGGGAAACCATTTTTAGTGTCTGATCGATTGCGCGACGGGAATGATCTGAACCATCCGTCGCGAGTAAAATATTTTTAAACATACATCATGCTCCTATTCATAATTTAGTGACCGGATCCTTTGGAGACGCCTCCAAGTCGAGCCAATAGTCTGGAGCTCTCCCCGTTCAAGCCGATGAATTTAACTTTAATGCCGTTTTGTTCAAACTTCGATTCGATACTGTCGAGAGCACCGATGGCTGAGTCATCCCATAGATGAGAGTCGTTAAGATCGATAACGACTTCTTCGACATGATCTTTGAAATCGATCGAATTAAGAAAGTCTGTAACCGACGCAAAGAATAACTGACCTTGCACATAATAGATGCGTTTTTTCCCTTCATTTGCGTACAAGGTTAATACATTTACTTTGGAAATCTTAACCGCAAAGAAAATCATACTGAGTACAACGCCGGCAAGAACGCCGTAGGCTAAGTTGTGCGTGATAACGACAGTTAGCACCGTGACAATCATGACAGCCGCATCAGAACGTGGTACTCTGTGAATATTCCGGACGGAGCCCCAGTCAAACGTACCAATAGAAACCATAATCATGACACCTGCGAGTGCGGCCATTGGAATCTGAACAACAACGCCACCCAGAACGATAATCATAAACATGAGAACGACACCTGCCACCAGCGAAGATAACCGTCCATTCCCGCCGGATTTCACGTTAATGACGGACTGACCAATCATCGCGCAACCAGCCATGCCGCCAAAGAATCCCGTCACGATGTTTGCGAATCCTTGACCGCGGCTTTCTTTGTTTTTATCACTTTCGGTATCGGTCATATCATCAACGATGGAAGCCGTAAGAAGGGACTCTAGTAGTCCGACAATCGTTAACGCTAAAGCATAAGGGAAGATAATCATCAGGGTTTCAAAATTCAGCGGCATATCGGGCAAAGCGAACATAGGAAGGGTTTGTGTTAATTCTCCCATGTCCCCAACCGTTCTGACACCGATGTTCATCCATATTGCAATGGCGGATACGACCACAATGGCGACCAATGTGGAAGGGATGGTTTTAGTAACCAGTGGAAATAGATAAATGATAGCTAAAGTTAACCCAACTAATGCATAAATCACCCAGGGTTCATTCTCAAAGTGCTGCAATTGGGAAGTGAAAATTAAAATCCCTAAAGCATTCACGAATCCTACCATAACGGAGCGGGGAATGAACCGCATGAATCTAGCTAACTTAAAGACTCCAAACAATACCTGTAAGATCCCCGTCAGGATCGTTGTGGCGAGCAAGTATTCAATCCCGTGCTGAGCAACTAAGGTAATCATGACTAAAGCCATAGCACCTGTAGCCCCCGAGATCATTCCCGGGCGTCCTCCCATAAAAGCAATCACGACGGAAATACAAAAGGATGCGTACAACCCGACCATTGGATCTACTCCTGCAATGATCGAGAAAGCAATGGCTTCAGGAATCAAGGCTAAGGCTACAACGACCCCTGATAATACATCACCCTTTATGTTTCCGAGCCAATTTTCTTTAATTGATAAAGTTGACATACATACCCTCTTTCTATTTGTAGTTTAGACCGCTGAGTCTCACAGCAGCCAGATTTATAAGATGATTTAATTTAGCGGTTTGGGTTAGGTTTCAATACCGTTCTTTTATAACTGACTATAATAGACTATAATAAAGAAAAATGTTTTGCAATAGGTTTCCTTTAGTTAAGCGTTATCATTAACATAGATTTAATAATGGATAGCAGAAGAGGAGCGATTCAATGTTTTCTCATATACTTATAGCTTCGGATGGATCGAATCATGCGGTGAGGGCTGCTGAACATGCGCTGCAGTTAGCTCAGCTATCGGAAGACTCACAGATTACGATTCTGTATGCGATTAGCGGCTCGACTTCTAAAAGTGATGTCCTGAGTGAAAATATGGCCGACCTTTCCACAGTTCGGAAGGGGAGACTATTTTCTACAGAAGGAGTATTTATAAAAGCGGGAATCAATTATGATGTGAAAGTATTAAAAGGTGATCCAGGACCGGCCATTGTCCGCCATGTAAATGAAAACCATTATGATGTAGTTGTAATCGGCAGCAGGGGACTGAATACGTTTCAGGAAATGGTGCTGGGAAGTGTGAGTCATAAAGTGGCGAAGAGGGTTCAATGTCCGGTGTTGATTATTAAGTAGGCACTGTGAAAGTGTATGGTTGATTTATCATAAGAGGGTTATTACGCAATAAGGCCGTAGTGTTGGAGACTCGATTTCGGGATATTGTGTGGAGAAAGGGCTCCAGGGCACGGCTCGCTTTCCGCGGCCCTGCACGATGCAACGTCGACCGACCCTACGTTGTGTAGGGCCACAGGAAAGCGAATTATTTCCCCACCACCCCTCGTAGCCATCTTAGTAACGGACCCAACTATCTCGAAACAGTCTTCCAGTACCGCGAGCTTATCTTTAAAATCAATACTGAAGTTTAGCATTTATCGGCAGAAGCCTCCCTCTTCAAGCGCTGTGTCGAAGACCGGTGGTAAGGGGGAGATGAATGCCGTCGCCTTCAGGCGAAGGTTTTCGTTGTCTATTCTTAATGCTATCTGCTATACTAAAACGAGAACATATGTTCCTGTATGGAGGTGGAAATGGTGATGCACAAAGCTTATAAATTTCGCATTTATCCTAGTAAAGAACAAACCACGTTAATTGCTAAATCCATCGGATGTTCACGGTTTGTGTTTAATCATTTTCTTTCCAAGTGGAACAATGCTTACAAACGTTCTGGTAAAGGTTTGTCTTATTCAAAATGCAATAAACAACTGACACAAATCAAACAAGATTTTCAATGGTTAAAAGAAGTTGATAGTACAGCTCTGCAAAATTCGTTGAGGAGTCTTGCAGATTCTTTCAATCGCTTTTTTAAAAAACTTAGCGATAGACCAAAGTTCAAGTCTAAAAAGAATAGAAAGCAATCTTATACCGCTCAATCCAACAAAGGCAATATCAGAATCGACGGTAATAAAGTGAAGCTACCAAAGTTAGGCTGGGTGCAATTTGCTAAGAGTCGTGAAGTAAGAGGGCGTATTTTAAGCGCGACGGTTAGGCGTAATCCTTCAGGTAAACACTTTGTTTCGATTCTTGTTGAGACAAAAGTCGAGAAATTTGATAAAACCAACTCTTCCGTCGGCATTGATCTCGGATTGAAAGATTTCGCCGTTCTTTCGAATGGGACCACCTACAAAAATCCACGGTTCCTCCAAAAGACCGAAAAGAAACTAGCGAAAGCTCAACGTATCCTTTCCCGAAGGAAAAAAGGTTCTTCAAATTGGCATAAGCAGCGTATTAAAGTAGCCAGACTCCACGAAAAGATTGCGAACTCCCGCAAAGATTACCTGCATAAGATTTCTACCGAAATCATCAAAAACCACGATGTGGTCGGGGTAGTTCAATAAAGTCGTTAAGTAAGAAAGAAATTGGTAATATATTTGAGTTACAAGGGCAGAAGGTATAAACTTGTAGATAGAAAATACAAACGTAATAAAGGAAGGTCTGTCCATGGACAATGAACAAGAAATCATGACGGTTTCTCAAGTTGCTGAATATCTACAAATTAGTGAAGTGACCACATACAAATTAGTACAGGAAGGACGTATCCCGGGCTTTAAGATCGGGCGTCACTGGCGGGTGAGAAAAGAAGATTTAAGAGAACATATCAGGAAACTTCAGCATGGTGAGCATTTATAATAAGTGCACGAAAAAAAACCCTCTATTATTGGAGTGCCACAGTAAAATAAGACTCAATAAAACACCTAGGCTGCCATTACTCTGAATTCAATTGGAGTTTGGCAGTTTAGTTTTTGAAAAGGTCGACAATAATTGTAGTAATACATGTACGTATCGATTTTTGAGCGTACGGTATGATGATCTATTTTTCCTCGGTCCAGAGGACTGAATTCTTCCGATTTTATCGTGGAGTGGAAGGATTCGATGACGGCATTATCAAAGCAGTTCCCCCGTCGGGACATGCTTGTGATAATGCCTCTTTTTTTGGCCTCTTCTTGAAATTCATAGGACGTGTACTGCGAACCTTGATCGCTATGAAGGATCACTTTATAGACGTCACGTCCTTCGCAAGCTTTCCTCAACGTATCTAATACGAAGGACGTATCTTGTTTATCACTGATCGTGTACGCGAGGATTTCGTTGTTGTATAAGTCCATAATCGTTGATAAATATAACATTTTCTCTCCGTAAGGAAGATAGGTAATATCTGTTACCCATTTTTCATTAGGTCTCGTAGACGTAAAGTTTCTCTCTAAATAATTCGGTACCACAATCTTACTTTCCCCTGCGATATAACACTGTCTCTTTGGTTTTACGCGACATTGAATATGGTATTTCTGCATGATTTTTTGAACGGTATTTCGATTGAGTTTGATTTGGTATTCCTTACGTAAGAGGTCACGGACCATACGGTGTCCCACTCTAAATTTTAGATCTTCACATAGCTCAATGATCTTCTTCTCCAGGACCGACGGTCCCCATGACTTTCCCCGCCAGCGATAATAGGTGGCTTTAGCTATACCAAAGCATTCACAAATATCTTTCACAGGATACTTGTGCTTAAATGTTTCTACGATTTGGATGAATACTTCTGGAACCACTTCCTTTCGATTTCCTGGTACTTTTCCAACAGTTCTTCTCTCATATCATAATAGGCAATCTTTTTCTTCAGTTGGGTCATTTCATCCTCGTCTTCCGGCCCTTTCCCGTGAGAATATTGTTTCCCTATAGGCTGAGCAAACCGGTGGTTTTCCCCATTTCTAAACCATTTCATCCACGTTTTAATCTGGGACTTATTCTTAATTCCAAATATGTCCATCAACTCTTGATTCGTGTAATTCCCTTCTAATTTTAATTGAACTACTTTCTTTTTTACTTCTTCGGGATAGTGAACTTTTTTACCCATAAGAAAAACACCTCCAAGTGTAGTATTACAACTTTGAAGGTGTTTTATTACGTCTCATTTTTCTAGGTCACTCTATATTTAGAGGGTTTTTTCGTGCGCTTTGTTTTGAATTTCTATAATTTTTCTAACAAATAGTGAGGAAGAAAACGATATAATGAAGATAGAAGTCAGAAGGGGGAAGAAGGTGAAAGCTAATGAGCCGGGGAAGTTATGCATCAAGAATTTTGTTATTTGTGGTCTTGATCTTGACGATGGTTTATTTCATTCATTTCAGGTGGCATATCACTCCGAATGATATCCAGCAAATGATTACGGCTTTTGGCTGGCTGTCACCTTTTATCTTTATAGCGGCTTATATGGCTGCTCCTTTTATGATGTTTCCTGCGCCGGTATTATCAATGAGTGCCGGTTTAGCTTATGGGGTTTGGCCGGGGACTTTGTATATATGGCTGGGAGCAGGCGGGGCAGCAGCTACGGGTTACTTGATCGGACGTTTTTTCGGGAAAGCGGTATTTCAATTCCATCAATATTCCTGGTCTGCTAGAGCGGAAGAAAGAATGAACAGACAGGGGTTTTGGTTTGTGCTATTGTTACGGCTTTTCCCTCTCATGGGTTTTAGTATGCTTAGCTACCTGTCAGGTATGACGAAGGTACGTTTCTCTACCTATCTTTCTGCAACTTGGATTGGAATTCTGCCTGGTGTATTTGTTTATGGGACGCTAGGCGCAAGCTTAATGGCAGGAGATCCGCTCATTATCGGATCAGCCCTCCTATTTCTTGTAATCCTATTGAGTCTATCATTCTTCTTTAGACATAAAGTGAAAAATTGGCTTGATTTAGAGGAGAATAAAGAAAAAGAAGGGTGAATGGATGAGAAATACGCCTGTATTCGAGGGAATGTTCAGTATAAAAGATAGGAAGCTCCATTTTAGCGAGAAATGGAGCTTCCTATCTTTTTATTTATAGATTTCTGTTCCGTAAAGAATATCATTCTCAGTTTCTCAAAATAATAAAAACAAGATAAACGATATACATCGTTAGAAGGATGAACCCTTCTCTTTTACCAATCTTATAATGAGTCCTTGAGAATAAGAGCAACAACAAGCTCAAGGCAATCATAATCAGCACGTCAGTAAATATCTTTCCGTTCACAGGTAAAGGCGTAACGACAGCTGAAGCCCCAAGAACAAATAAGATGTTGAAAACATTACTCCCTACCACATTCCCCAGGGCAATTCCGCTTTCTTTCTTCAAGGCAGCGGAGATGGAGGTCACCAGTTCAGGAAGCGATGTACCGATCGCAATGATGGTTAATCCAACTAATGTTTTACTCATTCCAAGATCTAAGGCGATGGCTGTGCCGCTGTCGACTACCAGGTCCCCTCCAAAAATAATGGCTGCTAATCCGGCTAACGTTAAACCAATGTTTTTCCCCCACTTAATATTTGAAGGAATGGGTTCCTCTTTTGAATCTTTTCGACTTTTCAGGCCGACTTCAATCACATAGTACATGAAAATAGATAAAAACAATAAAAAGATGATGCCGTCACTGCGTGTAAGCAGGTTATCACTTAGTCCCTGCAGCTTTATATCACTGATCAGGACGAGTAACGCTCCGCTAGCAAGCAAAGTGAACGGGATTTCTTTTTTGGTCGTTTCACTCTCTACCATTAAGGGATAGAGGAAGGCTGCAATCCCTACCACTAACGTGATGTTAAAGATATTACTTCCTACCACGTTCCCCAGCGAAACTTCAGCATTTCCCTGTAAAGCGGCAAGGATACTGACGGTTGCCTCAGGAGAGCTTGTGCCTAAAGCTACAATCGTTAACCCGATTAAGATAGGCGGAACACGAAGTAACCTGGCAATGTTGGAAGATCCATCAACGAATAGATCGGCTCCTTTAATTAATAATCCGAAGCCGATAAGTAAAAATATGTAAGCCATAATCGCTCTTCAAACTCCTTTTTATTATTTCATGATTTAACCATACCCTGTTTCGTTAGCGTTGAAAAGTATAGGGATAGGCTATTTAAAAAAATAATCCTCCAACATAAAAGATTACCCCATGATGAATTTCCCTATTAGAGAAGTATGGCTGGCTAGTGGAACAACTATTTAAAACTACAGCACGAAATCCAACTTTTCTCCAAAAACATTCGTTTTATAAAAATATGAAAAGAAAGGTTGGCAGTGATAAGTGAGTTGTGTAGAATGAAAAACGTACATTAATATAAATAAATTACATAATGTTCGTATTTTATTTAATCAAGAGGAGAGATAGGATGAATTTAAAGCAAAGAGTCATTCGTTTAACCGGGATCGTGCTTTTCGTTTGCTTGCTGGCAGGATGTGGAGAACAGTCTGAGAGTGCAGAAGCAGCTGACAAAGAGGAAGAAAAAGTAATAGGAATCATTGGTCCAATGGAAGTGGAGATTGATATTCTTCATTCTCATATGGAAGTGGAAGAGACTACAGAAAAAGGGAAATTAACTTTTTACGAAGGAACTTTAGAAGGTCAGCCCATTGTACTTGTGAAATCCGGAATAGGGAAAGTGAATGCCGCTTCCGCAGCTCAAATGCTCATTAGTGAGTTTGAAGCGGATGTGTTGATTAACTCTGGTGTTGCAGGAGGGATTCATCCTGATCTAGGTCTTGGAGACATCGTTATTTCAACGAAGACCGTGCATCATGACATGGACGAAACGGCTAAAGATTTCAAACCGGGTCAGATTCCGTACATGGACACACGATATTTTGAAGCGGATCAAGAACTGATTGAGCTCGCTGAGAAAGGTACGGAAGGTCTGCCGGAGTACGTAGATGTATTCAAGGGTCCGATTGCAACAGGAGATCAGTTCATTGCAAGCCAAGAAAAAACGGACTGGATTTATGAAACGTTTGATGCCTATGTCGTGGAGATGGAAGGAGCGGCTGTTGGACAGGTGGCGTACTTAAATGAAATTCCGTATGTGGTCATTCGTTCAGCTTCCGATGATGCAGGAGAAGAAGCGGCTGGAATTCAGGAAAACTTTGTGGAAGAGGCAGCTCAGAACTTCAGTGATGTAATAGAAGAAATGGTAAAGAACATGTAGGTATGTATAAGAATAGCCTGGCTTGAACTTTCTTCTGAAATGGAAGAGGGCCATGCCAGGTGTACCCATTGATTGTTAAATGAGTATGCGGTTCAGTGAGGCAGATAATGATTCGTTCAATTGGATAGCAACTGATGATTAAGAAGGTCTCTTTGAAGACCTTCTTATTTAGGGTGAGAACACAACTCAAGTTTTGCCAGTTCAATTTCATTATCCATAAAACGGTGGTCATGTTAATGATCTTCCTCTTCCTGACCTTCGTGGTTATGTTCAAATTTTTTCTTTTCAAATTCCAGTTTCTTTTCTTCTAACTCTAATTGCTTCTTTTTAAAGTCAAATTGAAGTACGAAATATAAAAAGGTGAAAGTCAGAGCAACGATTACTGAAATAAAGAAAAATAAGTTCACACGATCTCCTCCTCTATAAAAATTTCTAAGAATACTGCGTGGTTCATCGACTATTGATCATAGGTAGGTGAATTTTTGTTTAGCGAACCTGACCTGTAAGGTTTAATTCCTATTTAATCATTATCGAACATCATATCTCAACCTCCGCCCAATGTTCCTATACCTGTTCCATCCTGCTATACTAGAAGGATAAAATACCAATCCTGATAAGGGAGTTGACTAACATGAAAGATGTCCTTATCCAGTATATGAAACGGTTTTCCGATCTCAGCGAGTCCGAATTAAAAAAACTGACTGAGAATGTTCCGGTGGCTTCTTTTAAGAAAGGAACGATTCTTTTACAACAGGGAGAAATTCCCGACAAATGCTATTTTGTTCTAAAAGGGTGTGTACGGCAGTTTGCTGTAGATGAAAATGGAAATGAGAATACGTACAATTTCTTTACTGAAGAACAAAGTGTAACGATCTTTAATCAGCATACGACGGATAAAGGTTCTCCATACGCTCTTAGCTGTTTGGAAGACTGCACACTGATTGTAGGTGATTTATCTACGGAGCAGGAAAATTACGATGTACATCCGGTATTAGAAGCCATGACTCGCAAAATGATTGAAGAGGATATGGGTGCTATGAGAGATGATTTCTCCGCCTTCATCTCCTCGACCCCTGAAGAACGATACCAAGCTTTGATGAAAAAAAGACCGGGGTTAGTGGACAGGGTTCCTCAGTACCAGATGGCAAGCTACCTGGGAATCAAGCCGGAATCCCTAAGCCGTATTAAGAAACGGTCAGCTAACCACCTCAGAATAGTGGATTAGTAATCGTCCAAAGTCAATTTTCTCCCTTTTATCAGTAACCATATACCAAAACCTAATTCTCCTATGAACATGGGGACCATAAGAGTTAATTCCAGTATCCCTGTAAAACGTTCCATTTGTGGGATAAAACCGTACATGAAATGAATGAACGAGTAGCTGATACCAGCTAAAACGAGTAAAATGCTGAGGACTTTTGGTATTTTTCTTGTATCGATAGCGATCAGGCCGACTGCGATAAGATGAAGCCCGAATATAATTAATCCAAAGGACCAGATGACTTCAAATGCCGTGATGGAAGCCATGACTTGGTTTGCTGCACCTGAGATAGTGGATTGAACCATGCTATTAGCTATGACAAGATGGGATACCGCAATCGCTAGAATGGCTGTGTAAAGTAAACGAAGCCAGCCGGCTAATAAAGCATACCCCGGGTGAAACGGTTTTAGGAAGATATAAAAACCCCACGATACGATTAAATCCGTTATGAGAATAATCAGCCATCCAAAGATTTCAAGCCGAAACATGGATGGAGATGCCTGGAGGTTTTTTAATGTAGCTGCCGCATCTCCATCGATGACTAATGAACTGTGAACATACCCGTAAGCAAAGAATGCAGCCAATGTCATAACAAGTAAGGCGGCACCTGAAAAGAAAGCTGCTTTCTGCTGCATAGTCTGATTCGTTGTTCTGCTTAATTTCACGGAAAGATCCTCCTCGAATTTGATTTCATAACTATTGTATTTTGCCTGAGGAAGAATCTCATTGACTTAAATCAAGGAATTGGTGGTTTTAGAAATATTGGCAAGTGAATTTCAAAAAGTGTACGGAAATACTGTACAGACCATAAAAAAGAAACTCTAAACGTCCTTCCTAGGAGGAGTTTAGAGTTTCTTTTTATTATTTTGATCTTTCATTACATGTTACTTTTTTTAACTGTACTGAGGTACTTTTTTAGAATTAATTTGTTCATGACGAATGGTGGCCTGAGCGGCTGCAAGCCTTGCCGCGGGAACGCGGAAAGGAGAGCAGCTTACATAATCCATCCCTAAGTCATAGCAGAACTGGATCGATTCTTTTTCACCCCCGTGTTCGCCGCAGATCCCTGTTTTTAGAGTGGACTTTGTTTGACGCCCCAGTTTTACACCTCTTTCCACAAGTTTTCCTACACCTTCCTGATCTAATGAAACAAATGGATTTCTTTTTAGCACATCGCTATCTACATAATGCTGGAGGAACTTGCCCTCGGCATCGTCCCGGCTGAATCCAAACGTGGTCTGCGTTAAATCGTTGGTTCCAAAAGAGAAGAAGTCTGCTTCTTCGGCAATTTGATCCGCTGTTAACGCTGCGCGCGGTGTTTCAATCATGGTTCCAATCAGGTAGTCGAATCTCTTTCCTGTTTCACCCTGAATCTGGTCACCAATCGTAGTTACAAGCTGGCGCATTGTCTTAAGTTCATTCACGTGGCTGACCAAAGGAATCATAATTTCGGATGTAACGTTACTTCCTTTGTCCATTACGCTGGCCATTGCGTTAAAAATGGCCTTGACCTGCATTTCGTAAATTTCAGGGTGCATCATACCTAAGCGGCAGCCCCGATGTCCTAACATCGGATTCGATTCTTCTAATAACCGTACTTTCCGTAACAGGTTTTGCTTTCCTTCCAGCTCGGAGGAATGAGGATCGGTCAGCTGCAGCTTTGTCACCTCAACGAGCAGTTCTTCTTTGTCCGGCAAAAACTCGTGGAGGGGTGGATCTAGTAAGCGTACGGTAATTGGGTGTCCTTGCATCGTTTCAAATATTTGTTCAAAATCCTGCTGTTGAATAGGCAGGAGTTTGTCCAGAGCTTCCTTACGTTCAGCCGTCGTTTCAGAAAGAATCATGCTTTGTACCGTAGGGATGCGTGATGCGTCCATAAACATATGCTCTGTACGGCAAAGTCCAATTCCTCCTGCTCCAAATTCCAGGGCTTTCTCCGCATCGACTGGATTGTCAGCGTTCGCCCGTACACCCATTTTCGCTTCTTCATCCGCCCAGCGAAGCAGGATCTGGAATTCATCGGAAAGTTCGGGTTCAATCATGGGAATTTCACCGAGGAAGATTTCTCCTGTTGAACCATCAATCGTAATGGTATCGCCGTGGTTCACCGTCGTAGACCCCGCGATAAATTGTTTGGAATCTAAGTAAATCTTGATGGCGTCGCAGCCGCATATACAGGCTTTTCCCATCCCTCTGGCTACAACGGCAGCATGACTGGTCATTCCGCCACGACTCGTAACGGTAGCCTGGGCAGCCACAATTCCATGGATATCGTCAGGTGTCGTCTCTGGTCTGACAAGGATCACCTTCTTTCCATCCTTGGATAGCGCTTCCGCTTCATCCGCATCAAAAACGACCTGGCCTGTGGCAGCTCCAGGGGAAGCGGGCAAACCAGCAGCTAGCTGTTCTCCTATATGTTCAGGATGGATCCGGTGGTGGAGCAGCTGATCAAGTTGATTTGAATCCACACGCAACAGAGCTTCCCGTTGATCCATAATCTTTTCTTTTACCATTTCAACAGCGATTCGAATGGCGGCCTGGGCGGTTCGTTTTCCAGTCCGTGTCTGGAGGATAAACAGATTTCCGCGTTCAACTGTAAATTCAATATCCTGCATATCCTTATAATGGTTTTCTAACAGCTCGCAAGTCTCAACGAATTGTTGATAGAGATCTGGCATTTCCTCTTGAAGACTGGCAATCGGTTGAGGTGTGCGGATCCCTGCCACCACATCTTCTCCTTGAGCATTGATTAAGTATTCTCCATAAAGCTTAGCCTCACCGGTGGATGGGTTACGGGTAAAAGCCACTCCTGTACCTGAATCATCTCCCATATTGCCAAACACCATGCTTTGGATATTAACGGCCGTACCAAGATGGCCAGGGATATCGTGAAGGCGGCGATATAAAGCAGCCCGCTGATTATTCCATGAATCAAACACGGCGTTAATGGTAAGGAAGAGTTGTTCTTTTGGATCCTCAGGAAATTTTCGTTTTACGTGTTTGAGCACGATTGATTTGAATGCTTCAATCACCTGTTTCCAATCTTCAGCGGTTAGTTCGGTATCGGAATGGTACCCTTTTTCCTCACGGATATCTTCTAAACGTTGTTCGAAAAAGTAGTGATCTACATTCAGAACGACATTACTGAACATTTGAATAAACCTGCGATAGGAGTCATAAGCAAATCGAGGATTGTTCGTAAGCTCTGCCATTCCTTCTACTGTGTCGTCATTCATTCCAAGGTTCAAAACGGTATCCATCATTCCCGGCATGGAATGGACGGCACCTGATCGAACCGAAACGAGAAGCGGATTGGCTGGATCGCCTAATCGTTTGTCTGTTTTAGCTTCAAGGGTGTGAAGGGCTTCTAGTACCTGAGATTCGACTTCTGGCGAGATGATCTGTCCTGCATCGTAATAGGCATTGCAAGCTGCGGTTGTAATGGTAAAGCCGTAAGGAACGGGTAATCCAATTCGGGTCATTTCCGCTAAATTCGCGCCTTTTCCACCCAAAAGTTCTTTCTTGCCTTTTTCAGATTGATCAAATAGGAATACAAATTGGTTATTCATTGTGCAAAGCTCCCCCTTTTATTAAACATGGCTAATATAATATCAGCTGTCTCTTCTATGGCTTTATTAGACACATCAATGATCGGACAGCCGATTCTTTTCATGATGTTTTGCGCACACTCCAATTCTTCAAAAATTCGTTCTAATGAGGCATAGTTTGCAGCGTTGGTTAAACCCAGACTTTTTAATCGTTCTCTGCGGATGTCATTTAACTTTTCAGGTGAGATGATGAGTCCAACGCACTTTTTTCTAGGAATCTCATACAGTTCTTGAGGAGGTGGGAGTTCTGGGATGAGAGGTACATTCGCGACTTTAAATTGTTTATTGGCTAGATACATAGAAAGTGGGGTTTTGGAAGTTCTAGATACTCCGATGAGGACGATGTCTGCTTGTTTTAATCCGCGTACTTCCTGCCCGTCATCATACTTAACAGCAAATTCAATGGCCTCTACTCTTTTAAAATAGTTCTCATCCAATTTTCTCATCTGCCCGGGTTGTCGATTAGGCTGCATATTGAATGTTTGAGAAAACGCATCCATCAGAGGATACATTAAATCAACAGCCAGAATTCCTTCTTCTAAAGCTCTGTGATCAAGATATTGCTTTAAATCCTGAAGGACAATGGTGTAAGCGATGATGGAAGGACTATACTTCGCATTTGTAATGACATTGTTTATATCCTGGGTGTCCTGGACATAAGAGAAGTGCTTAATTTCAACTTCTCTTCCAAAAAACTGGCTTGCGACAGCCTTGACCATTAGTTCAGCTGTTTCCCCGATCGAATCTGATACGACAAAGACCGTTTCTTTTTTATTCACTATCCATCTCCTTATTCTTAACGTAATAGAATCAGCCGTATGAAACGGCATGAGTAAGTATAGAACCCTCCCTTTTATGGAAGTGTTCATTGATTAATATGACATACTATTTATCGATTTGACTGATAATATGACATACTATTTAGATGAATAGTATCGTATCACTGTTTGAGATTTGTTTCAATAGAAAGCTAGCTATTTGTTTGAAAATTTTTTCTGCAGATTGGTGAAGCGAAGTTTAGTAAGAGGAACCATCGGTATATGGGGCGCCTGACCCTGACCTGCTGAAGCTTTAACACAGTCGGGGGCAGGACATCGTAACTCTAAGTTATCCATTCGCACTGAATAGATGGACGAGGAGATCCATGTGGATGGAGGTGTAGCACTGCTATCCAGTCTATCTTATAGTTCATTTATGAAGTGAAATGTGTTTAAATAGCATTACCAATAAAATCATCCAATTATTAATAAATCTGCTATATTTTTGGGGGCGTTTTTTAATTTTATAACTTCAGGGCAAGAAAATATAAGCGTTTCCGTCATGGGTCCCTCCTGAGATTCGTATCTATACATCCATCATGAGGGCTTAAATGCGCCTATTAACAAAAGATAACTAGAATGATCCATAAACAAGGAGGGCAACTATAATGAAGAAAATCGGTGTATTAACGAGTGGAGAAGATGCTCCAGGCATGAATGCTGCCATCCGTGCAGTCGTAAGATCGGCTATCTATCATGGCATAGAAATGGTGGGAGTACAGCATGGGTCGTATGGTGTGATTCATGAACTATTCCAGGAAATGAATGAGAAGTCGGTTGGTTCGATCATGCAACGGGGTGGGACCATCCTGCAGTCTTCTATAAGTGAAGAAATTTATACAGAGGAAGGTCTGCAAAGAGGAATCGGTAACTTGAAAAATGAAAATATAGAAGCACTTGTAATTATTGGCGGTAGAGAGGCTTTAAAAACCGCCCAGGCTTTCAGGAAGCACCACTTCCCATGTATTGTCATACCTGCCACCATTGAAAGTAATATTCCAGGGGTGGATTACACCATAGGTTTCCATACTGCCCTCAACAACATTATCCATTACATAGATCGAATTCGGGACACCGCATCGTCTCACGAGAAAACCTCCATTGTTGAAGTAGCGGGGGAGGATGCGGGAAATATAGCGTATTACGCTGGACTGGCAGGCGGCGCAGAGAAAATATTAATTCCTGGCTGGAAAGAGGATGCAGCTCATATTATTCAACAGATTAAGGCTGGAGATGAGAAAAGATACAGCATTATCGTGATTGCGGAAGGGAGTATAAATGGAGAGGATTTCAAACGCCAATTGAAAGAGGAGGCAGGAGTGGAGTCCCGTTTGATCGCTTTAGGCGATACCCAGCGAGGGGGCGCGCCCACAGGAATCGATCGAATTTTAGCCAGCCGGCTGGGAGTGTTGGCCATCGAATTACTGTTGAATAATGAACAAAGTAAAATGGTTGGAATCAAGCAGAATGAATTGGTGAGTTATGACTTAGATGAGCTTCCTTCTCATAAGGCTCAAATGGACGAAAGTATGTACCAGTTGTTTAAAAAGTTATCCTGATTGCTGGATATAGGAATGTGCAGAAAAAAGAGCAACTTTTTCCATTCACGTATAAAAGGTTTCAGGGACTTTGCATACTTCTGATTACGAGGGGGAGCGGGGCAGGCCGGCTATGGCTATCATTCTCCTTATGGTAAGTCAGGTTACATGGAAGCACATATGTAGATATCCAGATACATAGATGTTACATTGAATAAATCTTCTCAAAGAGGAGATAATTCGTTCGTAAAGAGGTGTTCGTATGATCGAGTGGATTTTATCCAAAGTTACGAAGAAGAATTATAATCCTATCCAAAATAGAACAACCATTCATTCCTTACCTCCAAAAAATAATAAAACAGAACAAGAAGAAGGTTATGTGAAGGACTGCGATTTAGGCTGGTGCTAAGAACATAGCTTATAAGAAAGCCAATATGTCCAAGAAGGGCATATTGGCTTTTTGTATGTTCGTAAACGTAAGGCCATGATATTTATATGCATTCAAAGGGATTGGAAGCAGCGATCTGCGCACAAAGTTTGAATGACGTTAGAGTTAGATAAAAGCACATTTAAACATATTGTTCTTTGTTTTACCGGTTTTACGTAACTTGTATTAAAACAAACTCATACAATACTATAACCTTTGCGTCAAAAAGACTTTGCCGCGCTGTGCACTACTTATATGTTTGATTGGAGCAGGTTCGGTGAGAAAAGGTTTTAGTTGAATTTCTTTTAGAAAGGAGTAGGGAAAGTTGTGAATCCGGATTTATGTGAGTTATTAGCGAATAATGGTTTTGTACGTTGCTATTTAACCGATGCAGCAGGCAGCCCTGTTGATGAAATCAGTTGCGAAGAACAAGGGAATCGGGAAGATATGTCTGTTCAATTACCTGATGGAGAACAAGTCATTCTTCAAAGGGTAACGATCCGTAAACAAGGATATGTTGTAGTGGAAGTGGAGGATGAAGATACTTTATGTGTGTCTGAACCCATTCCGTTTTGCTTTTTTGAGTTTGTAATCCTGTGCGCACCTGCAGGTACAGATGTGGTTTGCAACGTGACGGATTTCGATTGTCAAGCATGTGTGAATTGTCTTGACGGAGCTTTTGAATCTTTGGATATAAATTTTGCAATTTGCCAGAGCATTCAAATCGTCGCAGATGTGGTGGTTGAACAGGAGATTGGTTTTTGTTCGCCAAGGGACGTAATCATTCCTGATCGTTGTTCTTTTACAATGCCAAATCAGTGTCCAGTTATTTTCCCTGGCGAAATATTAGACTTAGAGGATCCATCAAACGAAACGTCGGAAAAGGAATCTAGAACATCAACGACTTCACCAGCTCCAGCGCAGCTGCAAGAGGTGGCTTGTCTATCGGTGACGAGAGTATATGATTGGATTGTTCAGCAAAGCGATTTTAAAAGGACGATTCCTGCTGGTGACGTAGAATTTAACTGTTCTCCATGTGACATCCATCTGTTTGTTCCGGCAGATATTCTTTGTGATCGATTCCTTAGTGGTAAGGTGATCTGTGGTGACATCGATCCTGTAGAAGGAGCAGAAGTGACCTTCCGTGCTGAAGGGGCTATGGTGGAATTTATGCCGGATCCTGTTTTCACAGATGAGTTCGGCAATTTTGAAGTAGAAGCTATTGTCCCAGCCGTGACAGAACCAACAGATGTCGTGATTACAGCTGAAACTATGGTGGATGGCCAAATGGTTGCAACATCTTTGCCAACGATTATTCAATGCTTGGCTGACCCATGTATCATTGAGTTGTTTTCAGCAGAAGAAATCTTTTGTGATGGTTTTGTGGACGGAAGGGTACGATGTGATGGAAGAGTTATTGAAGGAGCTGAGGTATTATTGGAAAGTGATAACCTTGCGGTCACCTTTGATCCAAATCCGGTTTTAACTGGTGCACATGGTAACTATTTCGCGGGTGTGACGGTGGCAGATGGAACAGCGTCTACTCTTGTTACCATTACAGCTTCAACTACTGTAGAAGGTCAAATGATTTCAGCTTCAGTAGAAGTCCTCGTGGAGTGTGAAGACCCATGTCCTTAACTATTAATGTACCTCAACTGATCACTTGTGATGCAGTCATTACTGGGAATGTAAATTGTGGAGGAATTCCTGTGCAGGGAGCGGAAATCTTCTTTAGTGACTTTCCGGAAGATGTGGTATTTTATGACCCGAATCCGGCTATTTCAGATGTAAATGGAGATTTTTCTACAACTGTAACGGTTCTTCCCGGAACCCCACTTGTATCTATTGATGTAAATGCGACAACAGAAGTAGAAGGGGACATTCTTGAAGTTCATGTAGGAACACAAGCGGAGTGTCCAATTGTAGAATGTCCTTGTAAATTCAGGATCGGCGTTCAGGGAAACCGGGCGCATGCAAATGTAGATATTACGAATCAAGGAATGGAATCGACCTTGCGAGGCAGGATTAATGTGACAGCGGTTCAATGCTTTACTGCCAGTCCTAACTGTAATCCAGCTGTTGACAACTTTAATGTAACGTTTCGCTCCGGTGGAACGACCATAAACTTTATTCAAGGGCGAAGAATAGAAATTGATTGCATTAACGATACCTTTGCCAGGGTGCGAGGAACGGCTTTAGGAACCGGTAATTTGTTCCAAGGTTTGTTTGAAGTATTAATTGAGGTGTCTATTGGAGCAGGAAATATAGGAACATGGACGGTTACGGCGAATGACAACATGGGGCATACGTTCTCAACAACGTTTACTGCTCGAATGAGTCCGATTACTTCGATTGGGGAATGTGGCGTTCAGTTTTAATAAAGGAAAACTGGATCGAGCCGTTTAGCAAAGCTTCGTAGTGTATCAAAGAGGCTTTGCTTTTTTGTTTTTTAAAGTATTTTCTACTAAGGACCATTAGATTTTGAGGTGGTTAAATATAACTTTTACAACTTATAGGAGAGACAGACTTTTAGTTGTCTCCTGTTTTGTTTCCAACTCTTAATAGTAATATCGGAGGGCAGGTAAACATGAGCTAAAAGAATAGGTGCAAACTATTTTTGAATCACAACCACATATCCCTTTATTTGTTAGGTAGGAAATGTTAAAAAGAGACTTCTTATAATCTATTTTAACGCTCTTGATGGTTGTCATAGAATGGGGTGCGAATATACGCTTACATCCACTAAAGTGAGATTTTTATTCAGGAAATCAATTGTTTCGTTTTACTATTCTATTAAATTTTTAAGGGCTCCTAATACAGGAGCCCATCTAACTGGAAAAAAGCATTGATTAAACAGAAACGTGAGATTCTACTTGAGCATCCTTTAAAAGATTGTAGGTCAAAAGCGCGGGACGTCCGGTTTGGGGATCCTTAGCGAGTTGAGCATCAATTTGAAACACTTCACCTAATACTTCTTTTGTCATAACGTCTTTAGACTCGCCCTCTTGAACGATTCTCCCGTTCTTAATAGCCACCATATGGTCGGCGAAACGGGAAGCATGATTTAAGTCATGAAGTACCATGGCAATTGTACGATTTTCCTCCCGGTTTAATCGGTCGAGTAATTGCAAAACTTCCAGTTGGTGAGCGAGGTCTAAATATGTCGTCGGTTCATCCAGCAGCAGCAACTCAGTCTCTTGAGCTAACGCCATGGCAATCCATACTTTTTGCCGCTGTCCTCCAGAGAGGGAATCGATGGGTCTTTCCGCAAAATCGGCTATGCCTGTCACCTCAAGTGCCCACTCAATCAAGTCACGATCATCATCTGTAAGGCGGCCGAATCCCCGTTGATGTGGGAAGCGGCCATAGGTTACCAGTTCATAAACCGTGAGACCACTGGGAGCTTCCGGGGTTTGCGGAAGGACAGCCATTTTTGTCGCAATCTCTCTCGTTGACGCTTTGTGAATCGCTTTTCCATCTAAATAGACGGATCCCTTTTTGGGTTTTATCAGACGCGACATCGTTTGAAGAATCGTCGATTTCCCGCATCCATTCGGTCCAATGATGGTCGTTATTTTTCCCTCGGGTAAGTGAAGGTCTAAATCATCGACGACCGTCACTTCTCCGTATCCAATTTTCAATTGCTCGGTTGATAGTGACGCCATATGTGTTCCTCCTTTAGTTCGTTTTCATCAGCAGGTAGATAAAGTAGGGAGCGCCAAGAGCTGAAACAACAATACCTACGGGAATCTCGGAAGGGGCTAATAAGTTGCGTCCGATCATGTCAGCTATAAGCAGAAGCAGTGCACCAATAAGAGCGGAGGTAGGAAGCAGCATTTCGTGTTTTGGCCCGATCAATCTTCGCGCAAGGTGGGGCGCTACAAGTCCTAGGAAAGCGATGCTTCCGGCTACCGCTACGCTTGCTCCTGCCAATCCTACGGCCACGAGTAACAGGATCCGTCGCTCCCATTCCACTCTCGTACCAAGACCTGTGGCGAGCCGGTCACCCAGGTTTAAGACATTTAAGAACCTGGCTTTGTATATGGCAAAAGGAACTAACAGCACGATCCACGGTAAAGTCGCGAGCACATACTTCCAATTCGTTCCCCATATACTGCCCGAAAGCCAGATCGTCGCCTGCATAAAATCGCGTGGATTCATTTTCAGTTGAAAAACGATGAGCACCGCGCCAAATGCAGCGTTTATTCCAATTCCAACCAGAATCAGTCGAACTGGTGTGACTCCGTTTTTCCAAGCTAACAGATAGATTAGAAAAGCTGCCGTTGCTGCACCAATCAAGGCCATAAAGGGCATAATGAAAATGGATAAGGTTCCAAGCGAGGAGCCTGCTCCCTGGGAAAAATAAATATAAAGAACAACAGCAAATCCTGCACCTGCGTTAATTCCAAGAATACCCGGGTCTGCTAAACCATTTTGAGAAACGCCCTGTAAGATGGCTCCTGAAACGGCAAGTCCTGCTCCTACTAAAATAGCTATTACAAGCCTCGGAAGTCTGAAGTCAAATAAAACAAGCTCCTGACGTTCTGTACCGAATCCAAGTGTGGTCCTGAGTACATCTAAAGGACCAATTTGAATCACCCCCGTATGGAGACTCACTAACAAAGTGATGATGATGAATACAGCTAATAATCCCATCGTCCAAAAGGATCTTCTATTTCTTCTTTGAATCCAATCCATTAAAATCCTCTCCCTTCACGTCGTGCTAAATAGAGGAAGAATGGAACACCAACCATGGCTGTGATTGCACCAATGGGGGTCTCGTAAGGTGGATTCACCATGCGTGCACCAATGTCAGCGAGTACGAGTAGTAAACTGCCTAAGATTGCTGAACAAGGGAGAATCCATTTGTAATCAAGTCCGACAAGGAAACGTGTAATATGCGGAATGACCAAACCTACAAACCCGACACTTCCTGCTACGGATACTGCCGCGCCTGTCATGAGAAGAACAACAATTGTCCCAAGAACTTTCACCATAGTCGTCCTCTGGCCCAGTCCTTTTGCTACACGCTCTCCAAGGCTGAGTACGGTGACCGATCGTGCAATGAATAAAGCGATCACTCCGCCAATAATGACAACCGGCAGAATAAACTGTACTTGAATCCACTGCGTGCCAGCGACACCTCCTGCGTACCAGAAGCTCATATCCTGAGCGACTTCAAAATGAATCGCAATACCTGAAGAAAATGCGCTTAATAACGCTCCGACAGCGGTACCGGCGAGCGCGAGTTTGACAGGGGAGAGGCCGCCTTTAGAGAATGAACCTATCAGGAAAACCACTCCAGCTGCAAGCCCCGCTCCAATGAAGGAAAAGATCATGAGTCCAATGTGCGAGGTGCCAGGGAAGAAAGCAAAGGCTACTGCGATCATTAAAGCAGAGCCGTCCGTAACGCCCATAATGGAAGGGGAGGCAAGCGGGTTTCGCGTCATCCCTTGCATGATCGCGCCGGAAACGGCTAGAAATGCCCCAACGATTGCGGCTACCAACGCCCTTGGCATCCGCAATTCCTGGATAATCTGGTGAGAGGTAAGGTCCGGGTTGTAATGGAAAACCCCGTTCCAGACGGTAGATAAGCTGATATCTGCAGCGCCCAGCATAACTGAAAAACCGATACTTATGAGCATCAGTGCCGTCCCGACGATAAGGATGAGCGTAGCCATAATAGGGCGGCTTTTATATTCTCTTTGATTCGATTGTTTTCTAGGATTTCTAGGAACTTTCGATATTCCTTCCTTTGGTATTGCCATGTTTCTCTCCACCTTTAATTCTTGTCACCGCTTGCGGAAACTGTAATTGTTTTTTCCACAACTAGCATTTATAATTGAAAATGATTATCATAATCACTATAACATAGACTGAGTCAGGAGGTTACCTATGATTACAGAAGATAGAAAACAACTTTATGATTACTTGGCTCAAAATGCATTCATTCATATCGAATCGGATTTTGACGATAAAATAGATTTTAGAATAAGTGACATCATCGAGAACGAACAACATGCCAAAAATTTCATAGAAATGCAAAAACCTCATCGAGGAACAGAAAATTCTACAATTGTTGGAACACTGCTCGGTAAACGATACTCCGTATTAGGTATGGGCATATTTTCGCTTCTTATAAGAAGAGGTATCTTGATTGATACATCACCTCACTTAATCGGAATTAAGCTCGAAGAGGGAGAACCCAACCGTTACTTTATTGAAGAAAAAGCCGTGAAAGAAGTTTCTGATTTAAGCACTGAGCAGATTCATGCTCTTATTCGCACGTTTTTAAAAAGTCACTTAGAACCTTTCTTTAACGCGGTTGCCAAGGCCGCTCGCTGCAAAGCTGACCACCTTCATTCGTTTGTTGCTCATAACCTGTTTCAGCGCCGCTTATTAATGAAGCGGAAGGAGCTTGCCGATGACCAAACGATTGACGATTACTTCCATCTTTTCACCACAAATGAGTTATTGGATAAGGAAGAAAATAACCCATTAGCCTTCACATTCGAACGGCATCACCCTGAGGAAGGCGATCCATTCTATATTCGTAAGCACTGCTGCCTTTCTTACTTATTGCACGACCGGGATCTAGACCATTGCTGCGGAACGTGTCCGCATCTTTTCAAGTCGCAAGCAAAAAGAGAAGGCTAAACTCTACTAAAAAGTTTAGCCTTTTTTTATTACTGTTTTACATACTCCATGGCTTCTTCAACCATTTGTGTACGGCCAATAGCTCCCCATGCTTTATAAATCCAGAAGTCCGTTTTCAATACGTTCTCATTTTCAACTGCTTCTAGGTCTTTCCACAAATTACTGTCCTGAATAGAGGAGTAGTTTTCAGGTCCTCCAGAAGAGTCTACTTGCAGGAAGATATGATCGGCGCCCATTTCTGGAATAACTTCCATGGATAGATCCCCGCGTTCTTCTGGGTCGGTTAAGGCAGATGGTTCAAAACCAAGGTCGTTGTATAACAAGGAGACCATTGGGTGGGTAGTTTCAGGGTAAATTTGAATAACTTTTTCACGAATACGAAGGAATGCTAGTTTGTTATTTTCCATGTTTGAGATGGTTTCATTGGCTGATGCTACTTTTTCTTCCAGTTCAGCAATTTTTTCTTCGGCCACATCTTCTTTGTCAAAGATCTTTGCAATCTTCATTAGGTCCTGCTGCCAAAAGTCAGGGTCATTTCGCTCTTCATCAGATGATGCGCCTAAAACTATGGTAGGAGCAATTTTCTCTAAGTCTTCATAAACTTCAGAAGCTGTGTAATCATCTACAAGAATAATATCCGGGTTAATCTCCAGAATTTTTTCCAAGTTAACTTCAGAGGCTGAACCAACAATTTCGGCTCCTTCGAGCTGATCGGATAGATAAGGTATGTAATCTCCACCATATTGAGCCTGCGCAGTAACGCCAGCTGGTTTAACGCCAATCGTTAAAAGATGGTCAAAATAACTCGGGCGCAGCGCCACGACTTTCTCCACGTTTTCTGGAATTTCGGTTTCACCTTTTAGGTGTGATATGGTTTTTGCTTCCGTTTCTTGTTCTGAATTCGAGTCGTTCGATTCTGTCTCAGAAGCTTGCTCTGTGTTTTCCGTGTTATTTTCCTCTGAGTCTGTGGATCCTTCAGTATCTGAGCAGCCAACAAGCAGCAGAACACCTGCAAGCAAAGCGAAGATAAGATAAGTACGTATTTTCATGATGCAATTTCCTCCTTTGAGTTTAATCAGTGATAATGATAACCATTTTCAATTAATAAATCAATACTTGTTCAAAGAATCGTTTATTTTTTTAATGTGTTAAATAATGTAGGTGTTTTTTATAAGCTGATAGAGAAGGATTTTGTGAGACTCGATTCCATAACGTTAGTTAAAGAATGGGAGAGGGGAGAGGCTCATTTTTCATGAGGCAGGGCCCAATTGAGTGGGAGTATGATCCAACATCAGAAGAATAAGGTATTTTCCAAATACTTAGTTGAACGCTTGGAGTTTCGTGATGACTGTATATATTCAAAAAAAGCCAAACCATTTAAAACGCTGAATGTCATGGTTTAAATCTGATTGAATTCCAGATTTGTACATTGACATTAGTTTTTCACAACCATACACTGATAATGATTATCATTATCTTTTATTGGAGGAAATAGAATGGAAACAAACGTTAAAGGAATTCTGGCTAAACGATGGGAAGTCGGGGCGGAGCATTATGCAAAGGGCCTTCGTAATCAAGGAATCGATCAATATGATAAGTGGCTGGAATTAATTCAAAATCTTGTCCCTAATGAACCGAAGTTAAACGTTTTGGATGTCGGGACAGGCCCGGGGATTATGGCGCTATTATTTGGAAAGCTTGGTCATCATACGACAGGTTTAGACCTTTCAGAATCAATGCTTGCTATTGCAAAGGAAAATGGAGAAAAAGCAGGGATTGATTGTGAATTTATACAAGGGGATGCGGAAGACCTTCCATTTGAAGATGAAAGTTTTGATTTAGTGGTCAATCGTTTAAATCTTTGGACTTTACCAAATCCGGGCCGGGGGGTTTATCAATGGGCGCGCGTTTTGAGGCCCCAGGGAAAACTATACATTATAGCCAATGACTATGAAACTCCGATACCGGAGGACCCAACGGCAAGAGAAAATGATGAAATTTTCACGAAGGAATACTATGAAAGTTTTACGAATCTACCATTCCGACATGCGACGGCTGCTCAGATTAAAGCGTTGCTGGAAGCGGCTGGGTTAGTAAACATAGATATTACGCCATTACACAATATTGAAAACAAAAAGCGTGATGTACCATTCTGTATCATCACCGGAGAAAAGCAGTAGGAGGATTGCAAATGTTAACGTACAAGAAAAGCATAAGTATTATAGTAGGAAGTTTGCTGCTATTCTTTTTAGCAGCTTGTGGCAACGGCAGTAATGAAGAAAAACAAACGCAGGAGAATAGTGAATCGGAGGAGTCAACACAGGTAGAGACGTTCGAACACGCGGCAGGTGAAACTGAGATTGAAGGAGTTCCTGAAAAGGTTGTGGTCCTTGCTGAACCGTTGCTTGACCATACTTTAGCACTAGGGGTGACGCCGGTGGGGTCTGCCGCCCATCAGGATGGATTCGTTTCTTATTTAGAAGATAAAGCAGAAGATGTTGAAGTAATTGGTGGAACGAATGAACCGAACCTTGAATCGATAACAGAGCTCTCGCCAGACTTAATTTTAGGTTTTGGCGGGCAGCATGATGAAGCCTATGATCAATTGCAGGCGATTGCTCCTACCGTATTAGTGGATCCAAGCCAAACATTTCAGGAAAATTTAAAGTTTATCTCTTCGATTCTGGATAAAGAAGAAGCGGCTGACGAATTCTTAGCTGAATACAATGAAAAAGCTGATCAAGTGGAAGCTTCATTAGAAGAGTCTGTAGGGGATGAAACGGTTGCTTTTATCCGTATCCGTGAAAAAGAGGTCCGTGTTTACGGGGGCACTCGAAACGCCGGCTCTATTCTTTATGACGATTTAGGACTGACTCCGGCAGAGATTGTACCTCTTGATAAATGGGCAGAAGCTGTATCTATTGAGGCTCTTCCTGAAGCGGATCCGGATCATATCTTTCTACTAGTGGATGAGAACGCGGAAGATAAATACGAAGAGATCCAACAGTACAGCATTTTCCAGGAACTTACGGCTGTGCAAGAGGATCAGGTTTACTCCGTCGGCTTTTCTCCATGGGTTAGTGGGTATGCGCCGCTAGGTAATATGGAAGCTATCGAAATAGTTGATGAACATTTAAATGACTGACATGTAAAGCCCGGTATCTCTGCGTGAAGAGATACCGGGCACTTTTTGTATATAAATTCCCTGTGTAAGACTATTTAACGTTTGTTTGAAGTAATTCGATAGAAATTCATTGGTTTCTTCAAGTATTTTCGCGTCTGTACTATGGAGATGCCCGATTTTTTACCATCTTTAAATACAAGCAGACTAGGAATGCCCAAAACTTAATACTCTTCGGCTAAGGCCGGGAACTGATCTCGATCTATGTGCTTCGTTTGTAAATTCTATCACTTAATCTCCTTTAGTCTTTCCCGTAAGGAAACAGGAAAGGCAGTTGTTTTTAATTGGATCTCTTATACCATAAGAGATTAGTTCAGAAAATATGTGGGTTGTCTTAGGATGTTTCTTACTTCACGAAATGTTCCTAAAACTTATTCTCACGTAATGCTTTTTATCTGGACGTTTTAATTAATATATAACTTTCTCTTGTTAATCACGAAATTAAGTGATACATTATTTGATATAGCAATAAATAGTAATCATTACTATTTGTTTTTCGGTTTGATTTTCAGCTTTTTATTTAAGGACTAGATTCCGTGATTTCTGAGGTGAGCCCATGAGTGATTATTTAATAAAACTCCTTACAGAGAAGATCATAAATTCTTTTCCGGAAGAAGAAAAAGCGATCTATAACTATGTGATTCAAATGGAAGATCAAATTGCTGAAGAAGTAGCTACTCCGGTCGAGTTTATGAACAGGCTCCACGTTGATTCTCCTCATAAGCTTGCCGCTCAAGCCTTTGGTATGACGCTCTTTGAACTTCTGCAAACGCTGAAGCAGGTGGATGATAAAATCGCTCATCAGCTTGAACCGATGCTGAAGGATGTTCAATGGAAGGACTGTACGGAACTAATTAATAATAGGGGAGGTATAGATAAGAGCAGGAAGCTGTTTTATGTTTCTATTCCACAAGACTTTAAAGCATGAGTAAGAAAGAACGAAAAATTTTTGTCGATTTTAAATAGTAATAATTACTATTTATGCAGGCGTGCTGGCGCCAGAATAGACAGGGCAAGTGAGTACAACGACCAGTGACGTTTGTGAAAGTAAAGGAAGCAATTTTTATTTATAAATTTTTATTTTAAAAGGAAAGGTGAATACCCATGGCTAAAAAATCTAAAGTAGCAAAAGAAAAGAAACGACAGGCAATGGTAGATAAATACGCGGAACTTCGAAAGGAGCTAAAAGCGAAAGGAGATTATGAAGCCCTTAGAAAGCTTCCACGTGATTCATCCCCCACTCGTTTAACCGGAAGATGTGAAGTAACAGGAAGACCTCGCGGCTATATGCGGAAGTTCAAAATGTCCCGGATCGCCTTCAGACACTATGCTCATAAAGGGCAGATTCCAGGAGTGAAAAAATCAAGCTGGTAAGGAAAAAAAGGGGCTTTTTTTATGTACAAATGGGTGATTATTGGCGGAGGGATACAAGGGTGCTGTGTAGCGGCCCGTCTTCTTGAAGAAAAGGTTGAAAAGGAGGATCTGTTAATTATCGATCCTCATCCTGAACCGATGTACTCTTGGTGGTCGTTAACCAAAAAAATCGGTATGCGTTATTTAAGGTCTCCATCCGTGCATCACGTAGATGCGGATCCTTACAGCTTAAACAAATATGCTCAGTCAAATGATTATGCGGATCCATTCAGAGGGAAGTATGCCCGCCCGCGTTTAGATATGTTTAACCAGCATAGCCTGGATGCTATAGATCAAGCGGGGATCAGACAGTGCTGGAAGCAAGGAAAGGTAGAAGGGATTTCATGGAATTCGGGCTTCTGGGAGGTGGCGGTCGCATCCTCCCACACGATTCAAGCGGAACGGGTGGTGCTTGCGATCGGTGCAAACCACGTTCCCTACTATCCTGAATGGGCTCTGTCTTTGAAAGGCGAAAACGCGAACATTGTCCATCACGTGTTTGAATTGGAAGAATCCCTGCCCGAAAATAAATCGGCTATTATTGTGGGCGGGGGCATGACGGCCGCACATGCAGCTTATACATTATCAAAAAGAAACCCTGATCAGCCTGTACACCTGGTGAAGCGGCATCCTTTCAGGGTGGAAGACTTCGACAGTGATCCCGGGTGGCTCGGCCCTAAATATCTTCGAGACTATGAAAAAGTTAATTGCTATAAAGAGCGGCGCAGAAAGATTCAAGAAGCAAGAAATCGTGGTTCGATTACGAGGGATCTTCATGTGAAATTAAAGCGTCAAATGAAAGAAAGCAACCTGTTGATTTATACAGATGAAATCAATACGACTCATCTATTCGATGGAGCAGTTGAGCTAGGTATGCGGAAGAATGAAAGTCTCCGCGGCGATTGCTTGCTGCTCGCAACAGGTGCAAATGCTGACTGTCCCGGGAAATCATGGCTGCAGCCTGTGATTGAACAGTTGGACCTCCCTTGTGCCCCTTGCGGTTTTCCGATCGTGCAGCCTTCATTGGAATGGAAACAGGGTTTATTTGCTGCCGGGGCTCTTGCAGAACTGGAAATCGGTCCTGTTGCAAGAAACATTGCAGGAGCTAGAAAAGCGGCGGAGCGCATTGTTCAATCTGCTTAGGAGGAAACAATCCTGCTCAATTTCTGTCGCGCTATGAAGGAAGCGGCTGTAAGTTAAAAGATGAAAAGGTCACAGCCGTTTCAGGATGTGACCTTTTACAGTGGTCTATCCGGCAAATTCTAAGTCTTCATATACATAAGGTTCATCGGGCAATTCGATCGGTTTTATTTCCAGGGGTTCAATTAAAGGAAGTTCCCAGCCATTGTATTCAGCTTTTTGTAAAGTACCTTTAATTTCTACCCACGTGTCATTCTTAAACTGCTCCAGATTTTCACCCTGGACAAGAATTCCGTACACGCCACCATCGGCAACACAGCAGCTGATGCCGAACCGTCCAACTACAAATTGATTCGCAGGGGTAGAATCCTCACGAAATACGAATCCATGAGTAATAATTTCTTTCCCCACATAGCCTTCCATATTGTCTTCCATTAATGTGATGGCACCAATGTAGTTCGTATTATTCAGGTGGATCTGATCCGTCTGCTGTAATTCATTGTAGAGGTCAGGGTATCTTTTTTGAGGTGTCAGGATCGCTGAATCATCTATAGCTACGTCAGAAATCGAATCTTCTGATGAGGAAATTCCTATGGTGTCTGGCTCCGTGGAGTCTGAACGCATCTCATACTTGAATCCTTTATTAGAAGCCGCTGAGCTTCCAATAATATGGTCGGAAAACATCATCCCTGTCAGGATTGGGACGATGAACAAAAGGTAGACAATAAATGACCGGAGTTTAGAGGTGGAATAGTCATGACTGTGGTCACACCCGCAATTAAGGTCTTCACTCTTAGAGCTGCTTTTAAGATATTGAACGACAGCAAGAATGCCAATAACAATTAACGCAAAGTAGACGTAGGGCATCATCCGTGGCGCAATAAATTTCTGAATGTCACCGGAGAGGATCAGCTTAGTAAGGAACAGAAAAAATCCAAAAAGAATAATGCTTCTGAGAAACTGGTGAGCCTGGCGATTCATGGGGGGAGCCTCCTTTTAAAGATAGAATACGTCAAACAGGATCGTTATCGTATAAACCACGATCGTTACAATTAGAATGAAAGCTAGCACAAATCGCTTTCTGAAATAAGCCATCATTAAAATGGTATTCTTTAAGTCGGTCATAGGACCATAGACGAGAAAGGCCAGAATGGAACTTGAAGAAAATAGACCTTTAAAAGAAGAAGCTACGAACGCATCGGCTTCTGAGCATAGAGATAAAATGTAGGCAAGGCCCATCATGACGGCAGGTCCTGCTAGAACGCCGCTTCCAATCTCTAATAACGTTTCTCTAGCCACGTACGTCTGTACCACACTTGCAACCAAAGCTCCTAAGATAAGAAATTTTCCCATATCATAAAATTCGTCACTCGCGTGCTGGAACGTCTGCGCGATTTTATTTCCGCGCTGGTGCAAGTGATCATGACTCTTCGTGATCCCAAGCGTGGTTCTTTTATTTAACTGCCAGCTGTTCCCGAAATAGGAATAAATCAACCCGCCAATAATCAGAGATACCAGAAAGGCCAGTCCCATCCTCGCCCAGGCAATTGTCAGATCGGTCTGAAAAGCATAGAAGGTGGATAAAAATACAATCGGGTTCAGCACAGGTGCCGAAACAAGGATGACCATTCCTACATGGAGTGGCATTCCTTTTTGAATAAGACGTCTCACGATAGGAACGATGGCGCATTCACATACAGGAAATATCGCTCCTATCGTTACAGCTGGGAAAAGCGCTAAATAAGGGTTCTTAGGGATGAATTTTTTCAGTGTTTCTTCCTTTAGAAACGTCTGGATAATGGAGGATATAAAGACTCCGAGAAGGACAAAAGGAATGGCTTCTAACACAATACTGATAAACATGGTGTTTAAGTCCAAAATGGATGTAGGTATCGAGAATACATTTTCAAAAGGGAACGTATCTCCGAACACAAATAAAGCGAAAAAGACGACTAGCAAGAAAAAGCTGAATTTGATGGGGTATGAATATGCTTGTTTCACTTAAGAACCTCCTATATATAGAGATAATTACCAACGCAGTGTGTGTTGGCTTCGCCTGATCCATATCAATCTATTGATTTACTATATGCTAGATTTCATTTATTAATTCGTAATGGTTACATTTTAAAGCGGGTTAAGATGTAGGATAGGTAAGACAGGTGAAGGAGAGGAATATCATTTAATTAGTAACACGAGGGTGGTAACGAACCATTTTTTTCAAGAGGGTGAAGCATATTCAAGTGGTCATCATCTGGCGTGTGTAAAGGTACAACAACCACCTCTTAAAAAGTAATGATTACTATTAACAAATCGTAACCATTACGATAGAATGACCATGTGTTTAAAGAAGGAGGAATTTATAATGAAACATATTTTACGTACAACCATGCTCGTTATACTTATTATCATTCTAGCTGCGTGTGCAAATGATGAGGCGACCAGCAATGAAGAAGGCACCAAAGAAGAAGGTGCTGACGAGGAGTTAAAGATTTTTACAACCGTTTATCCTCTGCAGTATTTTGCTAAGCAAATTGCAGGAGACCAAGCTTCGGTAGAATCTATACTGCCGCCTGGGTCGGACCCGCATACGTATGAACCAACCACCAAAGAGATGGTGGAAATCGCGGAGGCGGACGCATTTATTTATAACGGCGCAGGGTTAGAACCTTATGCCAAGCAAATCTCAGATTCTATTAAATCTGAAGATATAAAAATTCTGGAAGCTGCGAAGGGAATCGACTTAGAAGAACACGTCCATAACCATGAAGAAGAAGGCAGTCATGAAGGTGAGCATACTCTTGAGGGAGAAGAAGGAAGTCATGAAGAAGAGCATGGGCATGAAGGAGAAGAAGGCAGCAACGAAGATGAACATGCTCATGAAGGAGAAGAAAACCAGGAAGGTTCTCACGAAGGACATAACCACGGGGATCAAGACCCGCACGTCTGGCTCGACCCGATCAGCTCTGTTCAATTGGCTGAACACATTAAGGAAACGCTTGTGGAGCTGAACCCTGAGCAGGAAGAAGCCTTTACTAAAAACTTTGAGGAACTCAAAGGGGAGCTTGAAAGCTTAGATCAGGAGTTTCATAGCCAGCTAGAAGATTTACCTCAGAATAAATTTATTGTTTCGCATGCCGCTTATGGATATTGGGAGCAGGCCTATGGAATTGAACAGATTGCCGTGTCAGGTCTGAGCCCTACAAACGAGCCGTCACAAAAAGAACTGGAAAATATTATCGAAAAAGCTGAGAAGCATAACTTGAATCATGTATTTTTCGAACAGAATGTAACACCGAAAGTCGCCGAAGTTGTGAGAAAAGAAATCGGAGCTGAAACCTTACGTCTTCACAACGTATCTGTATTAACCGAGGAAGACATTAAAAATGAAGAGACATATTTAACACTTATGAAGCAAAATTTAGAACAATTGACCAAAGCTTTATCTAATTCATCATTAGACGATTCCTCTGAAAGCGAAGAACAGAGCGATAGCGAACATGACCATGATCATAGTCATGGAGATGATGAAGAAGCTCAGAAAATCTATGATGGTTATTTTGAAGACAGTCAAGTAGAGGACCGTCCATTATCTGATTGGGAAGGAGACTGGCAGTCCGTTTATCCTTACCATCAGGATGGAACTCTCGATGAAGTGTATGATCATAAAGCGGAAAATTCCGAGGACATGACAGCAGAAGAATATAAAGAATACTACGAGGAAGGCTACAAAACGGATGTAGACCGAATTGTCATTGATGGCGCTACCGTTACCTTTTATAAAGATGGTGATGAAAAATCTGGTAAATACACGTCTGATGGGTATGAAATTTTGAAGTATGAAGCAGGAAATAGAGGGGTAAGGTACATCTTTAAGCTTAAAGAAGAGAAGGAAGGACTTCCTCAGTATATTCAATTTAGTGACCATAGTATCGATCCGACAGATGCTGATCACTATCACCTGTATTGGGGCGATGACCGCGAAGCTTTATTAGATGAAGTGACGCACTGGCCAACCTACTATCCATCCGATATGAGTGGCGAGGAAATTGTTCATGCCATGATGCAGCACTAATCTAGATAGCTGAAGACCAACTTCATGGTCTTCAGCTTCTTTTAGTTGGTTGGCTGGACTGCGCACATGCCGCCTTTATGGTAAAATCATTCTAGGCGAATATCAGTAAAACGCTTAGGTACAACGAGGAATTAGTATTTGGAGGTTTTTACATGGATAATAACGATATCGTTATAAGATTAAGATACGCACTTGATATAAAAGATCAGGATATGGCAGAGATCTTTAGGCTGGGCGGCGAGGATCTCACAACCGAAGAAGTCGGTAAGGTGCTCACCAAATCAGAGGATATCGATGAGGAAGAAGAAAGTGAAGATCACATTAAATGTACAAACAGTATGCTGGAATCGTTCTTGAATGGTTTAATTACCTTTAAACGAGGGCCTCAGGAACCGAAACCCGGACAACCCAGTAAGCCTGACCGTTCGATTAAGAATCAGTCCAGTGTGAATAACGTCATGCTGAAAAAAGTGAAAATAGCGCTTAAATTAACGGCCGAGGATATAATCGATATTTTAGATGAAGTAAATGTGAAAATTACGAAAGGGGAAGTCAGTGCGCTGCTTCGAAAAGAAGGGCATAAGAATTATCGCCAGTTCGGTGATCAGTATGCGCGGAATTTCCTGCAGGGGCTAACGAAAAAATATAGAGGGTAGCTTGAGAGAAGCTATTTTATTTTCAGTTATATACATTAAAAGAATCCCTTCCCTAAGTATCTTTGCTAGGGAAGGGATTCTTTTAGTTATGGTATAGGCTCCAATAATAAAGAGGTTTATTCCTTATTAAGTTGTCTTCTTAATACAAGGAAAATACCCGCCGCAGCCGATACAGTTAAACCTGCGAACATCCCCATTGGATCGCTGGAAGAAGTATCAGGCAGTTCTCCACCTTCATCATTCTTTATAGAAAATTCTTCTTTTTTCAAAAGGTCTTCCGGAGCTTTTCCAATCTCTGAGGAATGGAAATAATCTCGAATGACGCCATCCTGCAAGTAGTTGGCGATCGACACCATAATCATACCTTGATCAAGGGCGAGGTAGGCGTTAGTTACTTTGCCGGTTTCAACGTTAACGGAATCTAAGAATCCGTATTTACTGTAAGTGTCGAAACGTTTCAATTCTTGGATATTTTCAAAAGCTTCCATAGGTGTATAGTCCAGGGTCAGGAAAGTGGCATGTGGAGTGACAGTTCCATCCGATTTATATCCATCTGTTCCTAGAGGGGTTGCGGCAAATTCCGAGTATCCATCCGGTGTAGCAGCCGGTGACTCACCCCAGGCTGCATAGCCTTGTTCCTTCGCATGCTCAATTTGGATTTCTGCATGGCGCTGATTATTCAGGCCAAGAGCATCTTCCCCAAGTTCTTTTTCTTTAAGGACGAGCTGTGGCATGAGAGCTTCAAACATGCTGCCGCCCCAGCTTGGTACATATTTTTTACCGTTGTAGCTGTAGTGGCCTTCAAAGACCTCGACCCCATCATAAGTGGTGGTATAACCTTCTGGAGTTTGCTGCTGCCAATCCCAGCTGTCCGGCATCGTGCGGTTCATTTTCCACCAGTGTTCTTTTGGAACATCGCCTTTACCAATGGCAATGTAGCTCGCTACACGGGGTTCTGTATAAAAAGCGCCGTAGTGATGCTCGGTGTAACTTTCGGCTGCCACATCATAACCGCCTCTCATCTGGCCGACTTCAGGCGTATATAATTTGGAATAATCCATGTTCTCGACAAGTTCATTGGATTGGTCATAAAGTTCAGGGTAGGCTTCACCGACAACGATTAAACCAGCTGACAGCCAGCCATTGTCCACGGTAGAAATGAATTCGCCCCAATCAGTGAAAAGCGATCCATCAGAGGAGTTATACCAGTTATAAAATAACCCGTTCCACTTTTTCATATCCTCCAGACTATTCAGGGTAGCCTCAATTCTATCTTTTGATTCTTCGTGGGAAATTAAACCCGTTTCTGCGGCTGAGATCGTGCTCATCATATACATGGAGATGTTGGTGGGAGAGGTATGTTTGTCGGCGTTCATTTCATCGCCGTCAAATCGAACCGCATCATATGTAAGACCGGTCTCCTCAATTGTAAATTCTTCAAAGTATCGATACGTTTTCTTTGAAATCGCTTCCAATTGTTTGGATAAAGCAACCTCTTTACCCTTCGGGGACGCAATTGAAGAAGCTGGGAAAACAGTAACGACGGTTAAAATGAGCACCAGGAACAATAGGCTATACTTTTTCAATACTTCCACTTCCTTTCAAGATTTAGTGAAACGTTTCGATTTCTAGGTTACAGTACCATAACTTTGAGGTAAATAATGAAAAAGTATGAATTATGATAATATTCTGATAGTTAGAAAGTAGCGGGGACATTAAAAGAAGGTCATCCAGAATATGGATGACCTGAGGTGGAAATTTATTACTATCGAAATATTAATATAGGTATGATCAAGGTAGCTGATCTTGTCCTGATTGCTTTTTCTGCCTCAAAAATCCAATTAGGAAAACCATCATTAGTACGCTGTAAAGAGTGAACCAATATAACGTCCAGCTCGACGTAACAAAATTGGAAAAATCCATAACTGTCTTGTGAAGATGGTTACTCATTGCCCAAGTTAAAATGGCAATAGGAATGATGAAGGGTCTATAGCTCTTCGAGTTGGACAGGTGTTTAAAGCCCATCATGACAACTAGGAAACAGACAGTGGTTTTGAAAAAGAGCCCTGTGATCCAGGCAAGGGCAATTAAGATTTCAATTCTTTCAAATATGGTTGTAAACTCTATATCTCTAAGAACCGAATAGGTAGGGTAGGTTTCCCTTGCTACCATATAAGCGCCATCGTTTCCAATAATAAGCAATACGGCGATGACGAGGGTAATCCCTCCTAAAGATATCCCAGATAAATAAACGAACATCAATTGTTTCTTTTGTTGTACATAGTGAAAGAAATTCCCTATTATTAGGGCTTCAATAAAGGGAAAGCCAAGTGTTGCGTAGGCTCCTTCGAAAATCGATCGGAAAGATGAGTAAAAAACCGGCTTTATTTCTATAAAGCTGAAATCTTTAATGATTAAGATCAAAGACGTGCCTACGATGAGAAACAGCAGCGGGGATAACAATTCATTTATAAGAAATAAGTTCCTTACTCCATAAAGGGCTGTAAAAGCGACGATTGAAATCACCAGAATTTGATAAATCCATGGGTGAGCATTCGGAAATACACTGGAAACGATGAAATTACTTAAGTTTCTCACAACCATCGCGGCAAGATGCAAGGCATAGAACATAACAACAAGATTCAATACAGTGCCGATCCATTTGCCTGCTGCTCTGTCGATTAGACTGAATAGAGAAGGGTATTGGTGCTTTTTTAAGTTAAGGATATAAACGAAATTCAAAAGAAGTCCTATGATGAACGCGACTAGCATGCTGACCCATCCATCCTGTTTAGCGGCTGTGACGGTAAGGGCCGGGGCCATTAAAATGGAGCTGAAGATGACAAAGTTCGTCGTTACTGTAAACAGCTGGTATTTTGTCAATTGTATGTTCATGATGAACCTCCGAATAAAGCTGTATAGATAGGTTTATAAATAGCCTTCAGCCAACGCGTCACAGGAAAAAAAGGACGGTCTAGTAAATACCCAGTGGTGTAGTACATGGAAAACAGCCACGCTCCGATAATAAACCCTTTTTCTTTCCACGTCTTTTTATTGTGTTTGTTCATTATTATCAACTCTCGCTCCAGGTGATTCCAAGTAGGTTTTCACATGAGCCTGTATTTCCATATTCTTATACAATTCATCCCATTCACCCTTCACCTTTTCCCATTGCTTCGTTTCATTTCGGAAGAGGTGATTGCGGATGCCAAAGTAATCCAGCTGTAACTCGTGAGCCTTCTCTAAGGAAGAGGTTAAATCTTTTTCAAGAGTATTATTGATGAGCTCCTGGAGCTCATCAACCCCCTGATTCGTAGATAGTTTCAATGGGCAGGTGAATCCTTCAAGAACGATTTGGGCGTTTAAATTTATGACGTAGGTCAGTTTTCCATTCTCAAGCTTAGGTTTAAAATCCTTTTTCATCTCTTTTAAACGGAATCCAATGGTCCCTTCGCCTTCGTTACAAGAGATGGAGTAGGGTAATGTCTGGCGTGTATGACTGGTGAGCAGGGAGAAGCTTAACGTTTCTTTTGGAGTTAGCCAATCTTTTAGCCGGTTGTTTTGAAAGGCTGCTAAACCAGTCAACCTCACTGCATTTTTATTTCCTTCGATATTGTTCAGGATATCTGCATTCGTCGATTGGACTTCCTTATCCACCTTTTCTACTCCAAGAGCTACGGGATCACGATTGTCCCCATAGGTCCATTTAATAAAGTCTTCAAGCTTGATGCCATCCTGCATACCGTGAGCACCTCCAGGTATAGCGACCATCCGCTCCATAGTAAACACGGATGAGTTTTCAATCGGAGTAAACAGGTTCATGATGGTTTCTGCTTTTTCACCTTTGGCGATGAATAAAAGGTAACTGTCCCTGATTTCATAATGCCTCTCCATGTAATCAATCAATTCTTTGATCCCCTGGTTTCTTGCGTAATCCTCACCCACGACGAGCGCTGATATATGCGCAAAAAAAGGTTTTCGGCCTAGGAGTTCATTCACATTGGAAAAAGCTCCAATAACGTCTTCACCTTCGCTTACAAATGTATAACTGGGAGCCTGGTTGCTGCCTCCGCTTTCCTGCCCGCTTGTACTAGCTTGTGGGTTGGTTGCTTTAAGAATAACTTTAACTCCACCATCTTCACCTTCATCGATCCCAATCCCGGAAAGGATAAGGATCTCATCCAGCTCGTTTAGTGAGCTGCATCCACTGAGAAGAAGGAAGACAGCTATCATACAGAAAGGAATAATTTTCATAGAATTCAAATCCCCTGACTCTTCCTTTTTTTACGACTCGTCCACCAGAGAGGGAGACGGAAAAAAGTATCTTTTTGTTTTTGTAATTGAAAAGGGGCGAAAGGAGCCATGTAGGGCTGCCCTAATGATTCCAGCGATACCAGATGGATGCATAAAGCCAGGGTGAAGATGAGCATGCCATAAATGCCTGATGTTGCTGCGAACAACATAAGGACAAAACGAAGCATTCGGGTGGAACCTGCCATAGAGTAATAAGGACTTGCAAAGCTCGCGATAGCTGTCAAGGATACAACAATGACAATGGCTGGCGAAACGAGTCCCGCCGATACAGCAGCCTCACCAATAACAATCGCACCGACAATGGAGACAGCTGGACCTATAGGTCGAGGCATTCTTACTCCAGCTTCACGGAGGATTTCAAATACAGTCTCCATGATTAAGGCTTCGATCAACGCTGGGAAGGGAACACCCTCTCGCTGGGCCGTCAGGCTGATCAACAGCTTCGTCGGTATCAATTCCTGGTGAAAAGTCGTCAACGCCACATAGGTCGCAGGTAATGAAAAAGCAATCCAAAAAGCTATGAAACGAATCAACCTAATAAAAGTGGCCAAATCAAACCGATTATAATAATCTTCAGCAGTCTGGAAGAACGAAATGAATGTAACTGGGCCAATGATGGCAAATGGAGTTCCTTCCATCATAATGGCGAGCTTTCCTTCCACAAGAGCAGCACAGACCACATCGGGACGTTCGGTATTCGAAAGTGTAGGTATAGGAGAATACCCTTTTTTCTCAATCAATTCCTCAAGCATTCCCGTTTCAAAAACCTCTCTTGGCTTCGCATTAGTCAATCGTTCTATTGCGATTTCTAGTGCTGACTCGTTAACAAGCCCTTCTATATAGGTCACAATGACAGGTGTTTGGGTGATTTCACCGACAAGAAATTGTTTAAACCGGAGGGCAGGATTCGAAATTCTTCTCCGAATTAAAGTCGTATTGATAGAGAGCGTTTCGACAAAGCCCTCTCTTGGACCTCTGATCACCGTCTGAGAACTTGGCTCTTCGATTGCTCTCGTTTCCCATCGCTGATCGGCCGTTATGAAAGCTTCTTTTCCTTTTTTAACAAACAAGATGACATTTCCACGCAGCAATTGATCCAGGATTTGAGAAAAGTTGGATGTTTTACTGAATTTTTTAGGTAGTTGGATATGCTGTTGAAAGTCTTTTTTTTCAAAGTCCCATGGAGATCGATGTTCTTTGAACCAGTCCATGAGCGGGAGAATGACCGTTAGCTCTAGCTCGTCGTTGCTGATCATTCCATCTATATAACAAACGGCAAAAGCATTATGTTTGAATGTGTACACTTTTGAGACCAGGTCAGGGGGATAACCGAGACTTTTTGCGACCTGATTGACGTCTTTTTCCACATCTCCTGAAAGGCTCAGGTGACTGTAATTACCTTTGCTCAAGTGAGGTGGAAAAGTCTGATCCTTTCCCATATTAAAACTCCTGACGTTTTTAAACCATTCTTGGCAAAATATCCATGTTTTATACTAGTCAGAAGTTCTAAGAGATTCAGTCAGCTTCAAGCCAAAGAACTTTATAAATATGGAAATCGATTGCAAAACCACATGTAAAGAGGTTCTGTTAAAGTTTATTGTCTAATTTCATATGAGGTTATTACCCAATAGGGACGGTTAGTTAAAGACTTAATTTCGAGATAAATGGGATCCGTTACGAAATGAGGAGCGGGCCGGTGGGGAAATAACTCGCTTTCCTATGGCCCTACTCGACGTAGGGTCGATCGACGTTGCCATAGGACGTGGCGACCTTAGTCGATCCTCCTTTTACCATGAGCTTCCTCGCTCGTTTCACTCCCTGCGGGATCTCACCTAGTTCCTTCTCCCATGGGAGTCTCGCCATTTCCCCACCAACCAACCCAGCCCTGGGAGAATACCGGACCCTGCCAGAAGAGAGAATGCTCTCCTTCTTAACTGATCTTAAATGCTTCTATGATAGGCTGTGCCACATATTTATAGCATGAAAAATCCTCATGTTCCATGCTGTTTTTGGTCATCAAGAAGATATCTTAAGTGGTTTCGAGTTTCTAATTTGGCCAGGTCCGGAGGAGGGACGATGAAGACTCCTGTGGGATGAACATGATCGGTAAGATCCCGGAAGGCGAAGCCTGAGGAAGCTTACCACATGCCCACGGAAAGCGAAATCGTCCCCCGAAGGACCTAATTCTCACAGAAGTCTCGAAACTGAGTCTTCCAGTATCGGGAGCTTTACTGGAAGATCGAGACGGTGGTTCACACTTCCTCATAGGTAAAAAGTTTAGTTGACTTTCGTAATAGTTCTTTTCTATAATCAATACAAACATGATAATGAGAATCATTATCAAATATTGATGAGGAGGAAAAGTTGTGCAACAAACATCCAACTACACGGAACTGACGATCACAGAGGGAGAAAACATAGAGAGTTTCTCATTCCGCCCGTTAGATGCTGACAGAGACGTTGAACTGCTTTATGACTGGATGCATCAAAAACATATCGCTCCATTCTGGAAGCTGGATCTTCCATTAGCTGATTTGAAAACATGGGTACATAAATCCGTAGAAGCGAAACATAAGGACTGCTATGTAGGATTTTATAACGGCGAGCCCGTCTGCTATCTGATTGCTTACTCCGTAGAAGAAGACCCAATCAAAGATTACTACAACAATAAAAAAGGTGATCTGGGGATGCACCTCCTGATCGGACCTCACTCCTACTTAAATAAAGAGGATGGACTATCTATTGTGCGGGCCATGATCCTATTTTTATTTGACCGCTATAATGCGGGCCGGATTATTGGCGAACCTGATCGAAGGAACCGAATCGTTATTCCCATTTTGAGAGAGTTAGGCGGAGAAGTGCTCGGCCGGATCCAACTGCCGAACAAAAAAGCTGTCTTAATCTCAGGAGAAAAAGCACCTGTTAAAGAAAACCTCAACGAAAAGAAAATCGATGTTGATATTCGTAAGTCCATGACGGTCCCGGGAAATGAGCTGGTTTGATGAGAGGGACGATAAAAGTAGACGCACAAGTGGTTCATTTACTGGAAACGATTGGGGCGAAGATGGTCGAGCTGGAGCATCCCCCTTTAGATCAGTTGACTCCGGAGCAATCAAGAGATTACTACCAGGTGGCGAGAAGTTATTTCACAGAACTGCCTGTCGATGGGGTGACGGTGGAAGAGAACTGCTTTCAGGGGAGAGATGGACATGACCTTCCTGTCAGAATCTATAAGCCGGAAGGAACAGGCCCCTTCCCGGTTCTTGTCTATTTTCACGGAGGAGGCTGGGTGTTCGGTGACTTAGACAGCTCAGATAATGTCTGCAGATATCTATCTAAACATGCCCAAACCATCGTTGTGTCTGTCGGTTACCGGCTCGCGCCCGAGCATACCTATCCGGCAGCTTTTCATGATGCTATTGATGCGGTCAGATGGATTTCTCGTCAGCTGGAAGAATGGAACGGAGATTTATCACGCTTGGCGGTAGGCGGGGAAAGCTCCGGCGGAAATCTTGCTGCGGCTGCGGCTATTTATTTTAGAGATACAGAGGAATTGGAGCTATCCTGCCAATTTCTTATTACGCCTGTGTTGGATTATAATTTTGACACCCAATCGTACCAGGCCAATTACCAATACAACTTGACGAATGAAAAAATGAAGTGGTTTTTCAATCATTACTTGAATGATCCTGCTGATGGGGGAGAGGTGTATGTATCGCCGCTCCGGCTGCAAAATCTAAAGAAGCTGCCGCAGACGCTATTGGTGACGGCTGAATTCGATCCCTTACGGGAAGAAGGCTTCGCGTACGGCAAGCGGCTGGAAGACTTCGGGGTAGAAGTAGATCTCTATCATTACGAGGACCTTGTCCATAGTTTTATCAATATGATTGGTGTGGTCGACCGTTCGCATCAGGCTCTGGACGAAACGACAAGAAAGTTAAAAGAAATCCTGTACGCTTAGTCAAATCCACCTTCTGAGAAGAAGGTGGATTTTTTACTATCGAGTAATAGGCTGACGCACAATCGCAAACGTTCAGACTAAGTCTCTTTCTATGAAAATGGTCCTCTTTGTATAGACAGGTATAAATTACTAATTATTAAACGACAAATATCTGATTTTTTCAATAAAAAAGCCTTTATAGCAAGGCTCAAGGTACATATCTCTACTTAATTGATAATGATAATGGTTTTCAATTATTGTTGACATTGATAATCATTATCAACTAATATGACGTTGAACAGCCAATTGATTTAGAAGGAGTTGGAAAAATGAGCGTTACAACAAGCAAATCCAATCAAGATTTATTGAATCAGCAGGAAAAAAGGGAATCCAATGCGCGCTCTTATCCGCGCCGTATCCCATTAGCGATTAAAGAAGCGGAAGGTATATATATTACAGATGTCGAGGGAAGAACCTATATAGATTGTCTGGCAGGAGCGGGGACACTAGCTTTAGGACATAATCACCCGGTAGTCATTGAGGCTATGCATAAAGTTCTTCATGACCGGCTGCCGTTACATACATTGGATATTACGACCGAAGTGAAAGAACGTTTTGTAGATGAATTGTTTTCAAGTCTTCCAGAAGGATTCCGGGACCGGGCGAAAATTCAGTTCTGCGGTCCGACCGGCGGGGATGCGATCGAAGCAGCTTTAAAGCTTGCGAAGACCGCAACGGGCAGACAGAGCTTATTAACCTTCCAGGGCGGTTATCACGGGTCAACGCATGGAACGATGTCCATAAGCGGAAATCTGGCTCCTAAAATGAAGGTTCAGGGGCTCGTTCCGGATACACATTTTCTGCCGTACCCCTATGATTACCGCTGTCCTTTCGGAAAAGGCGGGGAAGAAGGAGCTGCACTGAGTGCGGCATACATTGAACAGTTGTTAGATGATCCGGAAAGCGGCATTCTTCCTCCGGCAGCGATGATTTTTGAAACCGTACAGGGTGAAGGAGGAGCCATACCAGCTTCGATTGAATGGCTGAAAGAAATGCGGAGAATCACCAAAGACCACGGCATTCCGTTAATTATTGATGAAGTGCAGACAGGGATTGGCCGGACAGGGGAGATGTTCTCATTTGAACACGCCGGAATTGTTCCGGATGCTTTCGTCCTATCGAAAGCGTTAGGCGGAAGTCTTCCGCTGTCGGTCGTCGTGTATGACCGCGATCTTGATGAGTGGGAACCAGGGGCTCACATCGGTACCTTCCGCGGAAATCAGATGGCAATGGCTGCAGGAACGGCAACCCTTAAGTACGTGAAAGAGCATCAGCTCGCGTCTCATGCTTCCGAAATAGGGGAGAAACTTTTACAGGAATTGAGAAACATGCAGCAGCATTATCCCGAGCTTGGCGATGTTCGCGGCCGCGGACTGATGATTGGCGTCGAGATGGTTGATCCATCTGGAAAGTCTTCTCCACGAGGAGCGTATCCCGCGGATGGAGCGCTTGCGAGCCGCGTTCAAAAAGAATGCTTTGACCGCGGGCTGATCATTGAAGTCGGAGGCAGACACGGAGCAGTCGTGCGGTTCTTACCTCCACTTATTATTTCAGACGAACAGGCAGAAGAAGTACTCTCGATCTTCCGTGAAGCGGTAGCGGCCGCTCTTTCGGAGTAAGCCTATGGTGACGACAACCAAAAATCACACAGCCAATTTATTCGATCTGTTTGTCCTTCAGCAGGGCGAAGAAGGGGCAGAAGCTTTTCGTAAACAAACCGATCTGGTCGCGGACATGATCGCTGACGTTTTAAGAGAAACCGACCAGCCTTTTACAGGGCTTAAGGTGGATGAGATTAAACAGCAGCTGAGCCCAGTGATGAGTATTCCTGAAACAGCGCAGTCGCTCCAAGAAGTGCTGCAGGAGATTAAAGGACCAATTTTAAAAAACAGTCTGCATGTGTCTCATGAAAAGAGTATGGCTCATCTTCACTGCCCGCCCCTTTTACCAGGGGTGCTGGCTGAGTTAATCATTGGAGCTCTTAATCAGTCGATGGATTCCTGGGATCAGAGTCCTGCCGCTACCTATGTGGAAGAAGAACTCATTCGCTATGTTACAGAGACCGTGAATTATCCGGAAACTGCGGATGGCGTTTTCACAAGCGGCGGCACCCAGTCGAACTATATGGGAATGCTGCTTGCGCGCGACGCCTTTTGCCTGTCGCAATGGAACCATCGTGTTCAGACGGAAGGACTGCCGGAAAACTTTACGAAAATGAGAGTGCTTTGCTCAGAGAACGCTCATTTCTCGGTTAAAAAATCGATCTCCCAGCTTGGGCTTGGAGAGCAGGCGGTCATCCCGGTTCCCGTGGATGAGCATCATCAAATGGATCCAAACGAAGCGGAACGTATCGTAGAAGAGCTGGAATCAGCTGGTCTGCTTCCCTTTGCGGTCGCTGCTACATGCGGGACGACGGATTATGGCAGCATGGATCCTTTAGAGGATCTTGCCGACCTTTGTAAGGATAAGGGGCTTTGGCTCCATGTGGATGCTGCCTATGGTGGAGGTTTGCTGCTCAGTCATCAACACCGGCATAAGCTTGCGGGCTTAGAAAGAGCGGATTCGATGGCGCTTGATTTTCATAAGTGGCTGTTTCAGCCGATCAGCTGCGGGGTGTTTTTGTTAAAAGACCGGAAGCATCTGCGTCTGTTATCCCATCATGCGGATTATCTTAACCCTGTTGAAGATGAAGAGGACGGCATCCTGAACCTGGTAGATAAAAGTATCCAGACCACACGGAGGTTTGATGCGCTCAAGGTACTGATGACGTTGAAAACGATGGGAACTAGTTTGTTAGGAAGCATGATTGATCGAACGATGGAAGTGGCTCAATATGCTGCAAGTGAGCTTGAGAAACGCCCTTGTTTTAAAGTGATGAACTCAAAGCCTGAAATGTCGACCGTCGTGTTTCAATATCGCCAGGATGAAATCGACTCTCCTGGAGAGCTGAACCGGAACATCCAGCAGCAGCTTTTTCAGGAAGGCAGGGCGGTGATCGCAAAAACAGGGGTGGATGGAGAAACGCACCTTAAATTTACGTTGTTAAATCCGCGTACGAGTGAAGAAGATGTGGACGAAGTGATCGATGAGATTGAAAAAACAGCAAATGCAATCGTAGGAGGGACTCCTCATTGATAAAAGCAAAAGAAATAGCAGAACAGGCAACGATGCAGAGCTTTCTCAATTGTTACTTAAGAGAAACAGAGTATTATGAATGGACAACAGCGCCGGATTCATCAGTGGAAGAAGGAAAGAGGATTTTGCGTTTACCTTTAACGCGGCAGAAGCTCGCCGTGTATGTACCTGTCCAGTATTGGTCTTTAACGGGAAGACATCTATTTGACTTTCCGATCTCCTATCGAGCCGAAGGTTATGATGATGATCATACCCTCGATTATGTCACGATGACCAGCTTGCTCGTAAAAGAATGGCTGCTTGGTCATGGGCAGGAATTCTCTGAAGATGAGCTGGTGCTGCGCGTACTGCTCAGCTGCCAAAAGATGAAAGACTATGTCAGCGAGCGAGTAGGTGACCGCCAAAGTTTAGTAGAGGAAGAGTTTACCTATATCGAGGCGGAGCAGTCGTTATTGTTCGGACATTTGATGCATCCGACGCCAAAAAGTAAACAGGGTCTGACGGATGCTGAGGACCGGATGTACTCACCGGAACATAAGGGCAGATTTCAACTTCATTATTTTAGTGCGGACCCGGAACTCGTCGATCAGGATTTCAGTCTGGACTGTTCAGCGGCGGAGCTGATTTATGAAGATGCGGCCCAGGGGCAGGATGCAGAGAAGCTGGAAGCGGAGTGGAAGCAAGGACGCTATTTAATTCCCATGCATCCTCTTCAGGTAAAAGCGGTGCTGCAGGAGGAAGAAGTCCAGCGGCTGCTAACGTCAGGCGCACTAAAGAATGTCGGACCGGCCGGTTTATTTTTTACAGCGACGTCTTCGTTCCGGACGCTATACAGTGAAGATTCCCGGTTTATGTACAAGTTTTCGATACCGGTGAAAATCACCAATTCCCTTCGAACCAACCAGCCGAAAGAACTGGCAAGAGGGGTGGAAGTGACCAGATTATTAGATACAGAACTTGGGCACGAATTAAAAGCCCGTTACCCGCAGTTTCACATTATGAAAGATCCGGCCTTTATTAATCTGAAATCTAGTAAAGAGGTTTCTGGGTTTGAAGTGGCTCTGAGAGAAAATCCATTCTATCAAAATAGCCAGCAGTCAAGCTTAGTTGCCGGTCTTGTGCAAGACCATGCTTATGGTGGAAAGTCCAGATTGTATTCTCTGATCCAGGGAATCTCGAATCGGGAAGGGCGGACTGTTGAAGCAGTCAGTCTGGACTGGTTCCGACAGTATCTAACGATTTGTCTGGATCCAATTCTTTGGCTGTTCACGACTTACGGAATTGCTCCGGAGGCTCACCAGCAGAACTCGGTCGTCCGGTTAGAGAATGGCTATCCAAAAGAATTCTATTACCGGGACAATCAAGGCTATTACTTCAGCCGGTCGAAGGAGGAGCAGCTGAAAGCCCTTCTGCCTTCTTTAAATGAAAAAAGTGACACGATTTGTGCGGATGAGGTGGCCGAGGAGCGGCTTCGCTATTACTTTTTCTTCAATCACTTGTTTGGATTGATTAATGGATTTGGCGTGAGCGGGCTGATCGAAGAGGAGAGGTTGATGGATCATTTACGCCTGCGTCTGAAGGAATATCTTCCATCTCCGTTGATTCAGAGTTTGCTGGAAGAAAGTAAACTTCCATGCAAAGCGAACCTTTTGACACGTTTGTATGACATGGATGAACTGGTGGGACCGATGGAAGCCCAGTCCGTGTACACGGCGGTGGATAATCCACTCGCGGTAAAGGCAGGGGTTCGTGTATGACGCTTGAATTTGAATGGTACGACGAAACCATCGAGCGCACCATCGGGTTCCGCCAAGCTGCCTTTGAGGATGTGGAATTGGTGCACCGGTGGATGAACGAAGAGCATGTCCACCCCTTCTGGAATTTAAATATTTCACTCGATCGGTTTCAAACCCACTTTCGTAAAGCGCTAGCTGACGATCATCAGACACTTTATCTCGGCACGATCGACGGCGAAGTGATGAGCTACTGGGAAGCCTACTGGGTGAAAGGGGATATCATCGCCAACTATTACACAGCGGAAGCCTGGGATCAGGGAGTGCATCTTTTGATTGGAGAAAAAGGTTTTCTAGGCGCAGGCTTCGCCCTTCCCATGCTGAGGGCGATGGTTCGCTTTCAATTCCAGCAGGCATCTACTGCCCGGGTTGTGGCTGAACCGGATATTCGTAATGAAAAAATGATTCATGTATTTAAAAAGTGCGGCTTCTCACCAATTACTCCGGTAACGCTGCCTGATAAGGAAGGATTGCTTATGTTTTGTGAACGCGAAGAATTTGAAACGAGGTGGAACAATGAACGCAGAGAAACAGGTGTATGACGTCATTGGCATCGGACTGGGACCATTCAATCTGGGGATGGCTGCGCTGCTCGATCCGGTGGAGGATGTCTCGGCATTATTCCTGGAGAAAGAAGAGGAGTTCAACTGGCATCCTCATATGCTGATTGAGGGAACTACGCTGCAGGTGCCTTTTTTTGCGGATCTGGTCAGCATGGCTGATGTAACGAGTAAGTACAGCTTCTTACATTATCTGCAGCAGCATAACCGGCTGTATCACTTTTATTTTCTTGAGAAGTTCCATATTCCAAGAAAGGAATACAATCACTATTGCCGCTGGGTCAGTGAGCGGCTGGCCTCCTGTCGGTTTGGCAGCGAAGTGACTGACGTAACGACGATTCCGGTCGAAGGAGAGACGGTCTATCAGGTGACTGCGGAAGACTTGAAAACGGGTCGTGAGTATCGATTTCTGGCTAGACACATCGTTATGGGGATAGGTACGGAGCCGCGGGTGCCGGAAGCGTTCCAAGACGCGCTCGGTGAATCGGTGTTTCATACGTCCGAATACTTAGCTCGAAAGCCGGACTGCAATCTGGGGCAGTCGGTTGCGGTGATCGGCTCGGGACAGAGTGCAGCTGAGGTATTTTTAGATGTAGCGAAGCACCAGGAAGAGAGATTAGGATCGCTGGAGTGGTACACGAGGTCGCCAGGTTTTTTCCCTATGGAGTACTCCAAGCTCGGCCTTGAGTATTTTTCACCGGACTATATTGACTTCTTTTATCAGCTTCCGCAAGTCAAAAAGGATCAGCTGCTGAATGAACAGGATCTTCTTTATAAAGGGATTAGTTCAGAAACGATCGCGGAGATTTACGATCATTTATATGAAAGGACGGTCGGTAATGCTGATCCTGGTATTCATCTGCAGGCGATGACCGAATTGAAAGAAATCGAGCAGCAGGGTCAGAACTTTAGGTTAAACGGTTATCAAAAGGTAACCGGCGAGCCTGTAGAGGTCGAAGCAGATGTCGTTATTTTAGGGACGGGTTATCAGCCTCGTGTTCCTGCTTTTTTCAAAGAAATGAAAGAAGCGATCATCTGGGATGAACAGGGGCGGTTTGTCGTGAACAAAGGCTATGATTTGGCGACTCGTCTACAGACACAGGGTCAGATTTTTATACAAAATGGAGAACTCCATACGCACGGAGTCGGAGCACCGGACCTTGGTTTAGGGGCTTATCGAAATGCCGTCATTATTAACCAAATTGCTGGGCGAGAAGTTTATTCTGTAGATGAAAAGCACGTGTTTCAGACCTTTGGAACAAAAAAGCAGCCAGTGCCGCTATATTAATTAGTCTTACACATAAGCTCCGGATTGCGTAAGGATTAGTTTCGAGATGTTGGTAATAAGTGATGGTGGTTGGTAAAACGGCTCGCTTTCCATGGGCATGTGTTGAGCTTCCTCGGGCTCGTATAGCCCTCCGGGATCTCACCGATCATGTTCATCCCATAGGAGTCTCGCCGTTTTTCCAACCCCCATACGTTAAGTAGAGGCTCGAAACGATATCCATGGTGTAGGGCTTTTATACGAAGAAAGCTTGATTTGCAGCTTTATTATACAAGTGATTCGCATAATGACAGCTTCCGTTTATCTAAGATGATTTCGAGCCTTTTATATCGTAAGGGTCGTTGGGGAAGGGGGAGACTCCCGTGGGAGAAGGGAGTTGGCGAGATCCCACAGGGCGCAGCCCGAGGAAGCTTGCCGGTTCCCCCACAGGAAAGCGAGTCCTTCCCCAACGACCCTATTGCTACAAACATCTCGAAATTCAGTCTTACACCATGATAAAAAATCAATAACTACGCCTGACATAACCATTATTTATATAGAAAGAAGGGATCGTCTTGTTGTTTCAAAAGGAAATTCACGAACAGTTAAACGCGAAGGATTGGAAAGAAGCTAATCAGCAATTGATCGCAAAGATGTTAGCTGAGTATATGTATGAGGATATGATCCAGCCGGAAATCCTTCACTCAAGCGGGAAAATGCGAACGTATGAACTGAGCGTATCCAGCGATAAAGCGTACCAGTTTGACGCAGAACAGCGTCTATTCGATAGCTTTGATGTCAGTAAAGAATCTATCGTACAAATCGAGAAGGGAGAGGAAAAAGAAGCTGAGAGTGCGATTGAACTGCTTGTCGATCTGAAAGAAATCATTGGCATGTCGGCCGAAACGACAGGCCACTTAATTAAAGAGCTCAACGCAACCTTAATCGCTGATGTCCATCTAATGCAGAAGACAGACCGCACCTCCGAACAACTTTTATCAGCTGATTATGCGGAACTGGAAGGATATATGAAAGGTCATCCGTGGATTACATACAATAAAGGAAGAATTGGCTTTGGCTATGAAGAATATTTGCAGTTTGCCCCGGAGCACCAGCAGGAAGTCCAGCTTTCCTGGATTGCTGCACATAAAAAATTAGCCAGCTTTCAATCGGTCGAGGACGTTAGCTACGAACGACTGCTTGAGCAGGAATTAAGTGAAGAGGAAAGAAGTGCTTTTTCTCAAAAAGTAGTAACAGAAGACCGCGATCCTGAGGATTATTATTTCTTTCCGGTGCATGAATGGCAGTGGAAGAATCAGTTGATCCAGCATTTCCCTGAAGAAATAGCGAAAAAGGAGATCATCGCCCTGGGTGACGGAAAAGATGCTTATCTTCCTCAGCAGTCAATTCGTACATTTGTGAATAAAATTTCTACAGAAAAGCACCACGTGAAGCTGCCGATGAGTATTTTAAACACGCTGGTTTATCGTGGGCTTCCGTCAGAGCGGACGCTTATTGCTCCGAAGGTAACGGAGCTGATTAAAGGAATGTATGAAAACGATGATTTCTTGAAAAATGAGTGCCGCGTCATCCTGCCTGGTGAAAATGCCAGTATCAATGTTGACCATAAACATTATTCCGCGGTAAAGGATACCCCGTATCAATACCTGGAAATGTTAGGAGCGATTTGGCGGGAAAGTATTTATACGTATTTAGAAGAAGGGGAGCAAGCGATCACACTTGCCGCTCTTTTACACGAAGACCACAACGGGACGCCTTATATCCAGGCCATGATGGAGGCGTCAGGACTTGAACCGGAAGAATGGATGAAGAAATTTTATCAAGTAGTGATGGACCCGCTGCTTCATTATCTATATCAGTACGGCACTGTTTTTTCACCGCACGGGCAGAACACGATTCTTGTGTTGAAAAATCATCAGCCGCACCGATTGGCGATTAAAGACTTCGTCGATGACGTCAATGTTACGGATCAGCCGTTTCCAGAGCTCGCTGACTTATCAGACGAGATGAAAACGGTCCTGCGTACGGAACCGCCGGAAGGTTTGACGCAATTTATCTTTACGGGATTGTTTATCTGCCACCTGCGTTATTTGAGTCATCAATTAGAAAATCATAATTTACTGAACGAGGAGAAGTTCTGGCAGCTGCTGGCGGAATCCATCCATCATTACCAGGAAAGATTTCCGGAATTGGAAGAGAGATTTGAACTATTCGATTTCTTCAAACCGGAAATGACCAAGCTTTGTCTCAATCGCAACCGCATGGTTGATTATGGCTACGCTGATGGAGATGACCGGCCGCACGCATCCGAATTTGGTCGTGTAACCAATGCTCTCGCAGCTTTTAAAAAACAATCAAACCTTACTACGTAAAGAAAAGAGGAATCTATCTTGGCACGGGTCTTACAAAAATATGGAGGGACTTCTTTACAATCAACTGAGCGGATCCGGCTTATTGCAGACAGGGCCATTCGCGAACAGGAGAACGGCAGTCAGCTGGTCATTGTAGTTTCGGCCATGGGTGATACTACCAACCAACTGGTGCAGCTGGCGAGCGAGGTTTCTTCCTGTACTGCAGGAAGAGAACTCGATTTATTGTTATCTACCGGTGAACAAATCTCAAGTTCGCTTCTTGCGCTCGCTATACAGGAAAGAGGCAGGGAAGCAATCGCTTTGACAGGAGCTCAGGCAGGGCTTGAAACAGAAGAGGTGCACGGCGATGCCAGAATTACAGACGTAAACACCGCGAAGATTCGGGAAGAATTGAATGCAGGAAAAATCGTACTGGTTGCCGGCTTTCAAGGATGTGCAAAAAATCAGGAAATCTGCACACTTGGCCGCGGAGGATCAGACACGACAGCCGCGGCGCTCGCGGCCGCATTGCAAGCAGACCGCTGTGAAATTTTTACCGATGTGGACGGAGTTTACTCGGCTGATCCCCGCTATGTTCTCGGAGCAAGGAAACATGAACGTTTGAATTATACCCATTTGCTTACCCTGGCTGAGACGGGAGCGGAAGTTGTCCACCCGAGAGCAGTGGCGTATGCGCAAGATCACCAGATTCCTCTCGTGGTGCGTTCCAGTTTTCATGAACAGGAAGGGACGAAGATTCAGCATGATAGCGGGATTGCCTTTCCAGTGGTCGGGGTTACTTTTCAAAAAGGATTATCCTATTTTCAATGGAGAGGTAAAATTGAGGAAGAAGAGCTTCTGGCCGGATTAGCTGATGTGAATTCCTTAGTAGGAAACGTGCAGGTCAGTAATGGGCACACAGATTTGATAATCAAGGAGGAGCATGGGAGCGAGATGTCAGCCTGGTTGAATGAGAATAAGCATAAATTGGGCATCAATTCGATTCAACATGCTGAAGGAATGACTGCGGTCCATCTCGTGTTTGCCGACCTTGATGAAAAACGAAGGCTGGCTCCTTTATTGAATGAGAAAGAGCTTGTGCCTTCTGGAGATGTGTACCGAATAAATTGTGCTCCGGATGCATGGAGTGTCGTTGTACCAGAGGAGTATGCGGTTGAAGTGGCACAGCGAATTCATGATTGGTTTATGGGGTTGGAAAGTAAGAAAGCATCCATCGCACTTTAAAATAAAGAAGACCGGTTCCAGAACAGGACTCGGTCTTCTTTTTAATGGAAAAAACTTTTGAGAAAAAAGCATACCTTAAACGAATTCCTTTACTCTATTTCCTATCTTATAGGCTTTTCAAAATCATACAAAAGAGCAACCGGGGCTGCATATAGTTATATAGTGGAAAAAAGGAGGAGAAGCATATGAATGATCAGGCGCTGATCAAATATCTCCGTGAAATGGACACGTGGGCGAACCATATAGCGAAAGCGGATGCTTCCCGTAAATTTAATGAGGATCCATCTTTCCGGGAGGAGATGAATGAATTACTTTCCCACATCAAGGAATGGAACAGGGATGCTTCGTCCTTTAATTTGGATAATGCTCACGAATTGAATGAGCTTGCAGAAAAGATCCAGAAACGTCTCGGCAGTCATGAGCGGCGGGGCAATGCTGTCCCGATCGGCGGCCATCCATTACCGCCTCTTCCATATGGTTACGCAGCCCTTGAGCCGTATATCGATCGACGGATTATGCAGCTGCATCATGATAAACATCATAAGAGCTATGTGGACGGTTTAAATAAAGCGGAGATTGAGATGCAGAAGGCTAGAAAAAACAATAATTACGATTTAATTAAGCACTGGGAACGTGAAGCAGCATTTAATGGAGCGGGACATTATTTGCACACGATCTTCTGGGAAATTATGAGTCCAGAGGGCGGCGGAAAACCGGTAGGAGATCTTTTAAAGGAAATTGAAAACAGCTTCGGCAGTTTTCAGAAGTTCAAAGAACACTTCTCTGCAGCTGCAAAAAAAGTAGAGGGTTCGGGCTGGACCATTCTGGTGTGGGCACCACGATCTCACCGGCTTGAAATATTGCAGGCGGAAAAGCACCAAAACTTAAGTCAGTGGGATGAGATTCCCTTGCTTCCGCTCGACGTGTGGGAGCATGCGTACTACCTGCAGTATGAAAATGATCGAGGGAAATACGTGGACAATTGGTGGAATGTCGTGAACTGGGAGGCTGTTCAGGATCGTTATAAGAGAGCGAGACAAGTGAAATGGAAGAAATTCTAATGTGATTTAAGGAAAGGTTTTGCATGAAATCGTCTCTGATTACTCCGTCCTTCTAAAGCAGGACCAACAAGTAGATATCATCAAAAAAGATCCGTTCTCAGATTAGAACGGATCTCTTATTTTTCACTAAACTCCAGTCAACAGGTATATATTCTTTTTGGTAATATATCTTTCAATTCATCATAGCCATCCGAATGGTTCGTGTGATGAGCCACTTCCTCTAAATTTCTGACTATATAATAGCAGTCTACCTCATAAAGAGTATATTGCTGATATCCTTTGATTGTTTGTTCAGCAAACTGCCAGATATCATCATGCACTTTGGAATCCATGGACTGGGCTAGGAGGCTCAGCATTTCAAAGATTGTGATAATGATTGTTGAGTTCCTGCCGGCGTATTCCCGAATATAGCCAAAGCTCTTAAATAAGAAGTAGTCAAAACCATCGTATTTTAATTTCAGCCTGACATGGTTCTCGTCATCCACAAGAAAAGGAGAAAAGGAAGTGGCATTACCTATTTCCTTCAGAAGATCCGTTATTTGGTACAACGTGTTGTTGACGGTTAAAGGATCATCATTCCCAATCGCTTTAACAGCGACTTCAACCAATTTCTCAAGGCCGAACTCTAAATCCTGAATTTCAGTCTTTTTTGCATCTACACGCACAAGGTCATTATACTTAGATTCATCAATTGGTCCATTACCTTTCCAGTAGTCGAAGAGTGGGGTGTTGTCTAGGATAAACTCTCCTATAGACGCTCTTAATTCTATAACAATGTCATCTGCCTTCGCGTTTTGAATGATTTTTTTGAAATCAGCAGATTGCAAGTGACCAGAATTTTTGGACATAATCGTTGTTACTTCACTATTATTGGTAATGTTATCAATATACTCTTCATTATTTACGCGATAGGGTTCCGTTTCTTTTAGCAAAGACTCTCTTAACGTATTTTTAGTCGTATTTTTCATATTGGACGTTATATTATGTACCTGCAACCAGGTAGAGGTATGGTTAACAAAATAAATAAACGTTACAGCAGCCGTAAATGTAATAAAAACAGATAAAACTGGAATAACAAAATAGGTTTCCTGGCTGCTATTACTTAAAAACAATATATTTAACAATACATAAATAAAGCTTCCGTTAAATATTCCAAGAACGTGCTGGGTAGGGGGTTCACTAATGAAATTAAGAACCATACGTGAAGAGAATTGCCCGCTTAACGTTGTAAGAGCGACGAGCAAGGAGTTAATGGTAAAGGCACTTAGCGTCAGAACTCCACCGATTAACGTAGTGATCAGCAATCTAGCTGTGGTTCCTTCAAACGTAATGGAATCCGGTATGTAGGTGTCAAATTCCAAGTATAGATCCAAAAATGCGCTGATACATGAAAGTATAATAGCTACACCAATGTAACGAATAGGCATCAGCCATAAGGTCTGGTTAAGCTCATTCCTCCGTTCTCTTTTTGTCATAGAAAAATATCTGCTGATGTCTGGTTTTTTCATTAAATTTCTCCTGTCTTCTAGTGAAATACTTGGTTGGGCGTAAATGATATGCCCATATAACGTTCATATTACCCTGAGTTGCGATCATTCAATCTAATGAATCTGTGGAAAGAGTGATGATTTATTCCAACATATGCCACCTCAGGTCATCCATAAATATCCAGTAGCGTATTACAGATCCATACGGGTGTTTAAAATGATCAAGGTTCCAGGCTGAGTTTCTGCCTGGAACCTTGAATATTTGTTACCGCAAGCAAAGACACATCTACGGGGCTTATCAAGCGTTGGTTTTTCTTGATCCAGTTATTCCTCCAGATTGCGAAGTCCATGCAAGTCCAGAATGCTAAAGCCCACTTTTGAAAAAATGGGAAGGATAATAAACCCTAGCACATCCACCGCCTGCTGAGTAAGCCCGGCACCTGAAGGACCGAGCAGCCACACCGTTGGATAGAGAACCCAGAAAAATGTCAGGTAAGCGGCTGAGCGTTTGTAGTGAATGGAAAGTCGTGAACCGAAGGAATCTGCAATCCAACGAAGGGGATACCAGACAATATACAGGATGAACAGAAGAGCCAGGACACCAAGCGAATACCAGATATACTTCACGTATCCAGTGGAGAAGTCAGCGATTAAACCGGTCAGTATCATAAAGATATCTAAGGCTACCAAAGTCAGAAGCATCGTTTTGTTCTTTTTTTCTACATAGATCATAGCCGTAAATGCCAGGGCCAGGAGTAATAGAGGGGTAGTTACCACCCAGTCGAGATACCTGGCAAAATAGATCGTACGCTCCGATTGCTTTAATACCCCTTGACCAAACGCAATCGATAAATAGGCGGCCCCGGACCATAAAGGAATCGTTATCGCAAGAAAGTACTCATAAAGCGGTACCCCTTTAGGCTCACGACTTAAATAAAAGAAATAGATAGCGCCTGCCAGCATAATGAATGCATATAGAAAATGAAGGGTTGAAAAGTTTTCCATTGGCTGTCCACCTCAAGATCATCAGATGGTTCTAGTTTGTCCAATAACAGGAAATTGTAAAAGGAAATAATGGATATAGGGGAAGGGCTGTGCTGTGATGTGATGTTTGTGCTCATTCTGGTATTTCGATTAAGTGCTTAGGTGGGAGAGTGGAGGGGTATTTGTCGAGGATCATCTAACACTACTTTACAGGTGTTGCTAAAATCTCCGGCGGTTATAGGTGATTTTAATGGACTTGGAAGAGCTTCCGGTTCACCAAGGGTATCCTATCGTTTTTTGTTTCTCGCACGAACTATATACATTAATATCGGATAAAGTTCAAATATAAAACGCCGTAACTTTCATGTTATTTAATCAGTACCATTATTTTATTATGCCTATTTATCTTTCTGAAGTAGGAGAGGAAAAAGCCTCTACTCCTGGCAATGGATTCTAACAATCTGGTTTCTTGAAACATGGCATTTGATAAATGTCCATCAAAAATATTGTAAAGTAATAAAAAATATAGATCGACTAATTCCGTGTTGTTAAGTTTTTCATAAGAAGTATTAGCATTAGTCAGAAATTATCCTCCTCGAATTTGAATCAAGCATAATGGGCTTTTACCTATGTATGGAATGGTTAAACAAGAGATTTTTAGATGAAAATAAATAGGTAGAAGGATTATTTCATATTATTACAGGATTAAGGACTAATTTAAATATTATAGAGGAATAAAAGCCTGTGATATGGAGGGTGAACGAGAGAGGTTGAATAAAATAAAGGGAGTTTCTATAAATTCATCTTAGTAAATATTACAAACTAATTTCATAATCTAGTAAATATTAATTATAAAAATATCCCACCTCAGGTCATCCAGATTCTGGATGACCTGAGGTGGAAGTTTATTCCTTTATCCTATTTTTCTATCTTTTCTTACTTTAATCGAAATTTCTTTGCTTTGTTATCACGACTATTGGTTCCTACGAATACCTCAAATTCTCCTTGATCACTTTTATGCTCCATATTCGCATGATAGTACCTGAGCTGACTTTCTTCGATGTGGAAAACGACTTCCTGTGATTCGCCTGGCTCAAGATGGAGCCTCTTGAAATCTTTCAATTCTTTAAGCGGCCGTACAACTTCTCCTGCCAGATCGTGAATATAGAGCTGGACGATTTCCTCACCAGCGGTGCTTCCGGTATTCGTTACCGTAGAGGTTACGGAAAGTTGTTCATCCTGTGTCATCTGGTCGGAGGATAAAGTAAGCTCCCCATACTCAAATTGACTGTAACTGAGACCGTAACCGAAAGGATAGAGAGGTTCGTTCGGTATATCTAGATACTGAGATACAAAGCGTTCCGGCGCATCGGGTGCATCTTTCGGGCGGCCGGTGTTGTAACGATTATAATAGATCGGAACCTGGCCGACAGCATAAGGCATGGACATCGTGAGCTTCGCAGAGGGATTGATGGTACCAAATAGAATATCAGCCAGTGCGTTTCCGCCTTCTGTTCCTGGATACCAGGCTTCGATGACGGCGTCAGCGTTTGCCGTGACCTCCCTTAAATCCAGAGGTCTCCCGTTAAATAGTACAGCCACAACTGGTTTACCGAGTTCTTTTACGCTTTTCAGAAGGTTCAATTGAACTTCTGGGATTCGAATGTCGGCCCGGCTGCCTGCTTCTCCGCTCATATCTGAGTGTTCTCCTAAGGCAACAACGATTACTTCCGCATTTTCCGCTTGTTCCAAAGCCGATTGCAGTTGCTCATCCGTTCCTTCTTCAATGCCACAGCCTTCTGATATAAATAATTGATCACTGTCGAGATAATTGGAAAGACCTTTATCTACCGTAATTGTGTCTTCTGGAGAACCGCCCCATGACCACGGCCCAAGGATATCTGTACTTGTGGAGAATGGTCCAATCAGAGCTGTCTTCTGTCGACCATCCAGGGGCAGTACATGATCGTTTTTTAATAATACAATGGATTTACCAGCGAGTTCCCGGGCAGCTTCCCGGTTTTCATCGGTTAAAATGGCTTCAGCTTCTTTGTCTTCACTGGCTCCACGGTACGGATTTTCAAAGAGTCCGAGTTTTTTCTTCAGCCGGAGAATCCGCAGAACAGCTTCATCCACGATCGATTCTTGCAGTGTTTCTTCCTTAATTAATTCCTGTACGTGATTGGTGTAGCAAGCGGTCATCATTTCAATATCTACGCCGGCTTTCATCGCTTTTTCAGCCGCCTGTTTCGCATCTTCTGCTACTCCATGAGGGATCAATTCCTTTACAGCACCCCAATCGGAAACGAGGGGACCATCAAAATTCCACTCGCCTCTCAGGATTCCCCTCATGAGTGCTTCATTACCAGTGGAAGGAATGCCATTTAAAATATTAAAAGCGGTCATCACCATTTCACAGCCTTCATCGAGCGCAGCTTTATAAGCGGGGAGATAATTTTCACGAAGCTGCCATTCCGACATGTCGACTGTATTATAATCTCGGCCGGCTTCCGGCGCGCCGTAAGCGGCAAAGTGTTTGACACAGGCGGCAACTTTGGAATCATCGTTCTCTAAATCCCCCTGAAATCCTCTAACAAAGGAGCGGGCGAACTCGCTGTTTAAGTGAGGATCTTCTCCTGTTGCTTCCATGACTCGTCCCCAGCGCGGCTCGCGGGAGAGGTCGACCATCGGAGCAAAAGTGACGTGAACCCCTGCAGCAGCAGCTTCTTTTGCTGCAATGGAAGCACTTTTTTCAGCAAGTTCTAAGTCCCACGAGCAGCCAATAGCTAGCGGAACAGGGAAGATGGTTTTAAAGCCGTGAACAATGTCCGACATAAACAATAAGGGAATGCCGAGACGGTTTTCTTCCATATGTACTTTTTGAATGTTATTCGTTTCTTTAGCTCCGGAAGCCCCCAGAACGGATCCAGTAAGATGAATATCATCTTCACTAATATTCATTTGAACCATCGGACCCGTAATTTCGCCCCGGTCTGTAGCGCCTTTAAAGAAAGGAGTCGCGAGCTGTACAAGCTGTCCGACTTTTTCTTCTATTGTCATTTGTTGAAGCAGGTCATTCACATCGGTCATTTCTAATCCTCCTCTAAGGTTTGGTGAAACGTTTCGATTTAAACATAATTGAAGTATAAGCAGGTGTAAGGCATTCGTCAACCCAATAAACCCTAGATAATAGATGTTTAATAAATTTTTAAAAATTTCAGGAAAGTTATTGAAAGCGGATACAAATTAAATTATAATGCAGTTATCGAAACGTTTCAATTAAAAAATAAGCAAAGGGGTGCTTGTTTCGTGAAATGGAAATTAGGAACTTTGTTATCTGTACTTATTCTTTCAATGGTGCTGGCGGGATGCTCAAACAGTTCTTCCTCGCAAGGAGATGAAAATACGGTGACCGTATGGGCGATGGGGGAAGAAGGTAAAAATCTTCAGGAATTCAGTAAAAAATTCGAAGAAAACAATCCGGATTTGACCGTCGACGTGCAGGCTATTCCCTGGGATACGGCGCACGACAAATTACTAACGGCCGTAGCTTCAGGTAACGGACCTGATGTCGTCCAATTAGGAACAACATGGGTGCCGGAGTTTGCTGAAGCCGGTGCACTTAAAGACTTGTCTGAATACATGGGAGACTACCCTAACTTTGCGAAAGAAAACTTCTTTGATGGTTCGGTTACGACTATGGAACATGGCGATCAAGTGGTTGGGATTCCATGGTACGTTGACACCCGCGTGATCTACTACCGTACAGATCTGCTGAAAGAAGCCGGTTATGAAGAAGCGCCGAAGACATGGGATGAAATGAAAGATGCAGCTACTAAACTAGGCGCACGAGGAGAAGATTCTTACGGGCTTGATATTGACCGGAACGACCAGATTACTCCATTTATTTTTGCCTGGCAGAATGGATATGAAGCAAACCTTGATCAAAACGAGCTGAATTTTGATTCGCCTGAATTTAAGGAAGCCTTAGAGTATTATACAAGCTACTTTGAAGAAGGTTTAAGTCCTACTCAAGAAGGAGTCGACATTGTAGAAGCCTTTAAGTCTGGTTCCAAACCAATGTTCTTCAGTGGACCCTGGATGATCAACATCATTAATGACCAGGCGCCTGACCTTGAAGGGAAATGGGCCACAGCGGTTATGCCTACCAAGGAAACCAACACATCAAGCATGGGCGGTTCACACCTCTCTGTCTTTGAAAGTGCAGATAACGTAGAAGGAGCACTCAAATACATTTCCTTTATGACAGATGTCGATACACAGATGGACTGGCTGGAGGAATCAAATACGCTGCCTTCCCGTACAGAAGCATGGGAAAAACCGAAAATGACGGAAGATCCGAACTATGCAACCTTTGGTAAACAGTTGGAAAACACGAAACCTGGTCTGCAAACAGAAGAATTTGAACGTATTGCTCAGGAGCTGCTCTCTTCGATTGAGCGAATTACAGAAGGCGGAGCGGATTTAGAAAAGGAACTTGAGGCATTTAGACAAGAAGCACAGGAATTGATTGAAGAAGAATAGAGAGCTGGAAGGGGTGATGGGATGTTCGATCATTTCATCATCCTTTCTAATCGTTATGCTTAGATAGGTGGGTTTCTATGAAACATTTCAAAAACAGGCATCCTTATATGTTTATTGCACCAGCTGTCATTCTGCTATCCCTGTTCAGCTTGATTCCAATCCTGATTGCTTTTGTCATCAGTTTTACGGATATGAACTTGAAGGGACTTGCGGACTGGTCCAATATCTCATTTATCGGCTTTGAAAATTATAAAGATTTATTTTCCGACAGTACGTTTCTCCAATCAATCTATAATACTCTTTTTTACGTAGTGATCGGTGTTCCTCTTGTTATTATCTGTTCGTTATCGATTGCTTTGCTGCTCAACTACGGAACCAGCTGGCTGTTTAATACGTTCAGAGCTGTGTTTTACATGCCTTCGATTACCAACATCATCGCGGTTGCAGTGATTTGGGGATATCTGTATAACACCGAATATGGTTTGTTTAACTATCTGCTTTCGGTTCTTTCTTTGGAAAGCGTTCCCTGGTTAGAAGACCCAACGATTGCCAAAATATCGTTAATTCTTCTAGCGGTTTGGAAAGGGATCGGTATTAATATGATTATCTTCCTGGCTGCTCTTCAAGGAATACCGAAATCGTATTATGAGGCAGCAGAAATGGATGGGGCCAACCGTTTTCAAGTCCTGTTCAATGTGACATTGCCTTTACTTCGCTATGCAACCTTTTTTGTAACCGTGACCACACTGATTGGCTGGATGCAGTTCTTCGAGGAACCGTTCGTCATGACCGACGGTGGACCTTTAGATGGAACGATCTCAATTGCTCTATTTATTTATAAAGAAGGCTTCCAATTCAGTGAATTTGGTTATGCCGCTGCCGGATCCTTTATCCTGTTTGCCATGATCATCCTTGTCACGCTGGTCCAATTTAAGTTCAGAAAATCAGATACGGAATATTAAAAGAGGGGAGTGTGGAAGCTTATGGCTGCAGCAACAAAGAAAAGTAAGTTAGAAAAATCGATTGTCATATTCATCATGGTTGTAGGTGGAGTCCTCGTTTCGATTCCGTTTATCTGGATGATCTCAAGTTCGTTTAAGCCGGAGAGTGAGGTACTGTCGATGCCTCCTGCCATTATTCCGGATAATCCTACCATACAAAATTACATTGAGTTGTTTACGAATTTGAATTTTGCCGTCTACTTGAGGAACACGTTAGTGATTGTGCTTTTCTCTTTCTTAGGACTTCTATTTAATGCGATGGCAGGTTATGGGTTTGCGAAATACAGTTTTAAGGGACGAGAGAAGATCTTTTATATTGTCCTTGCTACCATGATGATTCCCGGTCAGGTGACGATGATTCCTGTTTACCTTTTACTTAATGCGATGGGCTTGACCAACACGATGACGGGAATCGTACTTCCAGGTTTAGCGGTGGCTTTCAGTATTTTCTTATTCCGACAATTCATGACAACCATTCCAGATGACTTACTTGAAGCAGCGAGGCTGGACGGGGCAGGAGAATTCTATATATTCTTCCGTTTGGTCGTCCCCATCGCAAAACCGATCTTTGCGGTGCAAGGAATTCTGACGTTTATCGCGGGTTGGAACAGTTTCCTATGGCCGTTAATTATTGCAAACGATGAAGGTCTTTACACATTGTCCGTAGGCTTGTCCTTATTGCAGGGGCAATACGCCAGTAACTTTGCTTTACAAATGGCCGGGGCCGCATTTATGGTCGTTCCGATCATCATTATTTTCGCTTTCTTCCAAAAGTATATTGTGGAAGGGTTTACCATGTCCGGTCTCAAGTAAAACGTTAGGGTTTAAAAACTGATACAATAGAAGTAACGAACCCATATAGATGGAGGATTTCAATGGCTACGATAAAAGATGTGGCTAAACGAGCAGGAGTAGCTGTTTCAACGGCTTCTTATGCCTTAAATGGCAGTGGGAAAGTCAGTTCAGCAACGATTGATAAAGTTCTGAAAGCCGCAAGAGAGTTAAACTATCAGAAGAACGGATTTGCTTCGGATCTGAAACGAACGAAAACAAATACAATTGCCTTAATCTTAAGCGATATGTCCGGCCCCTACTTTTCTGAATTGATTAAGGGAGTTCAGGAAGTGACTGCAAGTAATCAATATGATTTGATTGCTTGCAGTTCTGTCGGAGGAGACCGGTCGACAGCGGCCAAGTTTTTAAGGGAAAAGCGTGTAGATGGAGCGATCATTTTAGCTACCAATATTTCTACAGAAATGATTGAAGCATCTGCCCGGGAGGACTTTCCTATAGTTGTGCTGGACCGCGATGTAGAGAATCCATATGCCATTCATGTGGAGGTTAATAACCGCCAGGGCGGGTATCAGGCGACTGAGCATCTGATTCAGAAAGGCCACCGGTCCATTGGATTTGTAAGTGGACCGAACGATTCTCATGATAACGAAGAACGTTTTAAGGGATATATCGATGCTTTAAAAGACCATGATGTGCCCTTTCAGTCACGTTTTAAAATGGGAGGGGAGTTTACTCGAGAAGGGGGCTATCGAGCAACGAAGATGCTGATTGCTCAACAGAACTTACCTGATGCCATTTTCTATGCGAACGATGAGATGGCTATTGGAGGTCTTCAGGCATTCGATGAAAAAAGAATCTCTATTCCTGATGATGTGTCCATCGTAGGCTTTGACGATATTCAATTATCCGCGTATGTCAGTCCTCCACTTACGACGGTGCGTCAGCCCAAGTACGAAGCGGGAGCACTGGCGGTCCACATGATCTTCCAGATGCTTGCGGGGGAGAAGGTGGAAAGAAATTATAACCTATCCACCGAGTTCATCGAACGAGCATCCGTCCAATCAAAATAAATCATGTAAAAATATCCCACCTCAGGTCATCCAGATTCTGGATGACCTGAGGTGGGATTTTATTCCTTATTCTTTTATTTCTTTATTTGTAGAGGAGGTATTGTTCTCGGATGTTTTTGAAGCCTTTCAATTCTTTCTCCCAAATCTTCTGCATGCTTGAAACCGATTGGCCATTTTCAATTCCTTCACGGACCCAGCCGTTACCGATCAGATAGTCAAAGAATGAAATGCCAGAGCTGTTTTCTTCACGGAACTGGAAGTCCGTCGGATACATATCATGAATGGTTTTCACGAGGTGAACACCTGTAACTACAGGGTTGAACTTATCGCGATCCATTACGTGCAGCTGAACTCCGTGCGTTAATTCACCAGCATGCTTCGAGAATGCCGGAGTAAAGGAGGCTGCTCGGAACCTGACGCCAGGCAAGTCCAGTTTATTCATCGCCGCTGCCAGTTCTGTACTGTTAATGAAAGGGGCGCCAATCAATTCAAACGGACGGGTCGTTCCACGTCCTTCTGAGACATTTGTCCCTTCAATCAGGGCAGCTCCTGGATAAACATAGGCTGTATCAACGGTCGGCATGTTAGGGGATGGAGCGACAAACGACATATCGGTGTCATTATAGTCCATACTGCGGTCATACCCATCCATTTCAACGACCGTCAAATCAGCTCCAATATCGTATTCATTATTAAAAAGTTTAGCAAGCTCACCGACGGTCATTCCGTGGCGCAAAGGAATCGGATAGTTCCCGACAAAGGACTTGTAGTCTGTATCCAGTACAGGCCCTTCGACTTTTTCCCCGCCAATAGGATTTGGGCGGTCCAATACGATAAACGGAATATCGTTCTCCTGAGCTGCTTCCATGGCATACGCCATCGTGTAAATATACGTATAGAAGCGTGTACCTACATCCTGAATATCAAACATTAATACATCAATGTCCTCAAGCATTTCAGGGGTCGGTTTACGAGTTTTACCGTAGAGGCTGTAAACAGGTAAGCCTGTTTGTTCATCCGTATAGAAGTCTACATACTCACCAGCCTGCGCACTTCCACGAACCCCGTGTTCCGGACCGTAAAGAGCCGTCAAATCGACATCCTTATCGTTGTAAAGAATATCAACAATGCTGTTCAACTCCTGATCGACACCTGTCGGATTAGTAATTAAGCCTACCTTTTTGCCTTCAATCAGTGCTTTTTCTTCATCTAAAAGTTCTTCCACGCCAAGCTGGAAAGATCCATCGTGTTCTTCTTCATTTTCTTCCTCATCTTCATTTTCGTCTTCATCACCATGATCTCCATAGCTTAAGCCCGTACCAAATGGGAATAAGGTACCGCCATCTTGATCTGGAATGGCAACTGGTAATTCTCCTGATGGCTCGTTTTCACCAAATAGGGTCTCAGCAGTGGCTTCAAAACTTGCCGATCTGAATCCATATTGGGCGATAAAGGCGTCCACTTCCGGATAAGCCATAATGTCATATGGGTTACGGATGCCGATACCGATCACGTCGCCATTGGTCGTGTTCATAACGTCGTGCATGAGCTGCATTTGCGGATGATCATCCGCGCGTGTAGATACATTGTACGTGTAGGTTCCTACAACAACTTTATCTGCTTCTTCCACCAGCTCTTTTTGATCGTCTGTCAATGAACCCGAGCTGCTTTTAATAAGGGTGGTGTTCTCATGGTGCTGTTTCACTTGATCGGCTAACTCTTCACTGAATGAATTTCCGATAACCACTAGTTCTTTATCTTCGTCCAAGTTAAGAGGGAGGACGTTATCGTTTTTGACTAAAGTGGTAGAACGTTCAGCCGCTTTTTCTTCCACTTGCTTATGGGCTTCACTTCCCACAACTTGTTTGGCCTTTTCAATTTTCTCATCTACAGGTGTTGGATTCTCTGACTTGATAATGCCGCGATTTAATTTTAACGTCAAAATTCGCTCCACAGATTTGTTGATGGTGTCGATCTCAATCTCTCCGGAATCAATCGCTTCATAAATGCCATTTGCCACTTTTTCCAGACCGACGGGCATCAGTACGATATCTGTACCAGCATTAATGGAACGGATGACCGCATCGACAGGGCCAAAGTGATCCTGAATGGCGTTCATGTTCAGCGCGTCAGTAATGACAACCCCTTCAAAGCCCATTTCCTTGCGCATCAGCCCGGTCAGGACTTTTTCAGATAAGGTGGCAGGTAGTGCAATTTCCGTGCCGTCTTTTTTCGATGTCACTTTCGTGTCATCAATCTTCGGGAAGGTGACATGAGCTGTCATTACAGCGTCAATTCCTGCATCCATTGCTTTTTGGAAAGGATACAGTTCTACTTCTTTCAAGCGTTCCTTATCATGTGGAACTTCCGGCAGTCCCAGATGGGAATCGACAGCTGTATCTCCGTGACCCGGGAAGTGTTTAGCTGTTGCTGCCACGCCCGTTTCCTGCAGACCTTTCGTGTAAGCTACGCCCATTTTAGCCGTAAGCTCAGGGTTTCCACTGAAGGATCGTACGCCAATGACCGGATTATCAGGATTGTTGTTCACATCTACCACAGGAGCAAGGTTCATATTAATACCTAGAGAAGAGAGCTCCTCACCAATTGCTTGTCCGACATTTTGAGTGATTTCCTCAGAACGTGTGGCGCCTAAGGCCATGTTCCCTGGAAAGTCCGTACCTGATTGTAGTCTTGTTACGATACCGCCTTCCTGATCAATCGTCATAAGTAAACCGTATTTTTCAGCTGCCGCTTGATAATCGGATACAAGTTCAGCGGTCTGTTCTGTTGTGACGACATTCTCACGAAATAAAATCACGCCGCCAAGGTGATACTTTTTCACTTGCTCTTCAATTTCCGGCAACATTTTCGTTACATTTTCTCCGTCCCATTTTCTAAAGTCCGGCATCAGCATCTGGCCGACTTTCTCTTTCATCGTCATATTTTCAAGTGCGTGAGAGACAAGGTTGTAACGATCGCCTTTTTCTTTAATAAGGTTCTTACTTATATAGGCTTCTCCATTATCACGCTTCGGTTTGGCGTGCGCCGCAATCCTGTCCGTATGATCCCCGTTCGTAACCGAGATCCACGCTCGGCCAGGTTTTCCTGTAAAAGTAACGGTCCCGTTCTGATCTACCTTTGCGACTCTAGGATTTTTCGAAGACCACTTCAATCCTTCGTTCACCTTTTTGAAATAACCGTCCTCATAGACATTTAAAGCGCTGAGGTCAAAGCTGTCCCCTTCTACGGTTACATCCGACTGCGGAACATTTTGAAGGATGATCAAATCAGACTTGTTTCCCTCATCTGATGCCGTCGCCTTTGAATTTGCAAACATCGATGGAAGCAGCATACAAATGGTCAGCGTGACAATGAACATCCATTTTCCCATTTTTCTCATTCATCATTCCTCCTTAAATTTATCTATTTGAAAAAGGTGGACCGCTATGTAAAAGATCCAGCTTCTGCAAAACATTAGAGATTTTGTACGAGATCATAGGTGATAGGTGTGTTGAAAAGAAGACTAAAGAGAGGGTAATTGTTGAAAGCGTTTTCAATATGTAACAAAAGCGTATCGTATATATTATATAGTCGTCTATACCACTTTTGGCCCTATCTACCTCCTTTGGTCTATTTTTCCATCCCCAAATTCCTGCGACATAGGAACCATTTTTGAAATATCATATCGGAATAATATACAAAACATAAAATATTAAGTTGTAAAATCCAAATACTGTATGACCTGAGGTGGAATTTTATACCATATAAATTAATAAATAAAGAGAAGCGGGGGAGGTTCCTGCTTCTCTGGTCGCTGCTAGTTTCGCGGCTTATACTTCTTTAAAATTAATGGAATTAATTCGGTCTGTATTCGGATTATAAACGACCGACCCCTGAATATTGGTCGTTTCCTGAGGGGAGGTCATGACAAATTTAAAGACTTCTCTAATTTGTCCACCGTTGACCTGATTTTTACTAACCTTACTATAATCCGTTACGTTATAGTTCGGGTAGGCTGCCTGAATGATTTCAAGCAAGTATTTCCCCCACTTTTCTTCCTCGAGCTCAGGGGAGGCAGTAATATCTACATTAATAATCCCTAAATCAATATTGGCATCGAGAGCTTCAAAAGCTTTTCTATGAAGATTTATTTTATTGGCTGGGTAATTCGGCACTTTGTCGACCACCGTTACGATCACGACTCTTCCGTTCGAAACATTACGTACTTTGATTGCCTGACCGCATTGATACGGGGAACTGCTGCCTACTGCCGCGGTCATGTACTGGTTGTTAGACCAGGGAATGCCGCATTGGGTAACGGCTCCGCCTTCGGTCCATGTGGCCTGACCTCGAACAGGCTGTCTGTAGTCGTAATAACTTTGATGGTTAGGAAAGTAGTCAGGATAAGGATGACGTGAATAAGAAGGCTGTTGATAAGGGGCAGGTACATACGGATAGCCGTAAGGCCCGGGGTAATAATGAGAATGCATCCGCTTTCCTCCTTAATTATCTTTAATATCCTCATTAGCCTATGCAACCCCTCGTTAAGCTGTGAAAAAGGTGGCTTATCAAGCAAGGCTTTAAGGCATCTCCCAGATAATAAAGTTGATCAAGAAATTAAAATGGATATGGATTCTGGTTTGTTTTTCACTGTCTAAGAACAATCATCCCATTCAACTTAAATTATCACCCGGGCAATAGTTTTCCTCAGCATAATTGTGTCCAACGATAACTGATGTGGATAGGTTGCTTATCTTTCTGCGGCAGCAGAATTTATAAACTATGAAGATAATCCATAGAACAAGTCTTTATTAAATAAAGAGATACAAAACTGATAGAAGAGGTTAAACCATTTGTGTTAATGAATTGAGTATAAAAGTAGTATTTTTATAGTAAAACTCTAATACAAAAGAAATACCTGTTGGATTATAGATCCCGCAGGTGTTTTTTGTATCCACTCAAATTACATTCAGACAAAAGCCCTAAATTCTAAAAACAAAGGAGTTTTAAATATTTCACTAATGAAATATTTAGAATAATTTGAAATATACTGTAAAATAATTTACAGTTGGGTCATGGTAACGATTACATATTCGTCTTAACGAAAAAAGGAGGGAGCATGATGAAAATAAGACCAATCAGGCAGGGGATATTATCGGGAATTATGGTGAGTCTTCTGCTTGTGTCAGGGTGCAGCTCGGACGAATCAGCAGGAGACAGTGATGAAGTTACCCTTGTGTATGCGAGAGGTGTCGACACCACGGAAGGAAACGCGAAGTTGATTGAAGCTTTTGAAGAAGAGCATCCGAACATCAACATCAAGTACCGTGAGATGCCTTCGGATAGTGGTCAGCAGCATGATCAGTATGTGACGACCCTGAGTGGCCGAAGTGCAGAAATTGATGTGTTTGATGCGGACGTTGTATGGCCGGCGGAATTCGCTCAGGCCGGTTATGTGATGGGGTTAGACCGGTTTATTGAAGAGGATAACATCGATATGGGTAAATATTTTGAAGGAACCGTTGATTCCGTTACGTTTAATGGCCGCACGTGGGCCATGCCAAAGTTTACCGATGCCGGCTTATTGTATTATCGCAGCGATATTGTGGATGAGCCTCCGGAGACCTGGGATGAACTGAGTGAAATGGCAGGGAATCTCCAGGGAGAAGCGGGGACCAACTTTGGTTATGTGATGCAGGCGAACCAGTATGAAGGGATTGTCGTGAATGCGATTGAGTTCATCCATGCCTATGGTGGAGCGGTTATCAATGATGTAGGAGAAGTAGTCGTGGATAGTCCGGAAGCGATTGAAGGGATTCGCAAAATGACTGAAATTGCGCAGTCCGACTACGTTCCGAACAACATTTTGAATTTTACCGAACTGGAAACGGAAACCGCCTTTATTCAAGGGAATACGGTTTTCGCCCGGAACTGGCCTTATATGCAGGCTTCATCGGCTAATGAGGAAAAATCAGACGTTGCAGGAGACGTAGGTTTCTCCTTGCTGCCAAAAGGAGATGAGCAGTCAGCGTCTACACTGGGCGGCTGGGTCACGATGATTAATAAATACACCGAACATCCAGAAGCTGCCTGGGAATTTGTTAAGTTCATGACTGGAAAAGAAGGGCAGAAAATTAGTGCTACTGTAGGAGGAACGGCTCCGACGATTAAATCTCTTTATGATGATGAAGCAGTAAAAGAAGCCTCGCCGGTATTTGCGAACGAGGCCTTTGTGGAGACATTACAGAATGCTGTGCCTCGTCCGGTGACACCGAATTATCCGAAAATCACCGACATTATTCAGATTGAGATTTCTAAAGCCCTGGCTGGAGATGTCTCGCCAGAACAAGCGGCGCAGAATCTGCAAAGAGAGATAGAGAGTGTAGTCAACGAATAAAAGCGAGAAGGAGGATGAAAAATGAGTAAGCGTCGATTCTCGCTTAGCGAGAAGCAGCTCGGGTATGCGATGGTAGCACCTTCCTTAATACTAATCGCTGTCATAGTATTGTGGCCGATCATGTTGTCGTTTTGGAACAGCTTGTTTGATTACCGTTTGAATGACCCTTCCTTATCCCAGCGTACGCTTGGGAGTGAGATTAACATGGAGCGGTATGCGGATAACTACGATTTCGTAAACAAGACGATAGAAGAAATTCTTGCGGGGTCTAGTACGGAAGAAGTAACTAGTGAAGTAGAAAATATTCAGCAGGGAATCAATGAAAGGCACCGTACATTCCTTGCAGAGGGCGATCATGAAGCGAAGTTTAATGAAGTGCTGGAAACGGTGCGATCGCATTATGCCGTAAAGGATCAATCACTGAAATACGTATCCATAGATGAATCCTTTAAGGAAGATTATTCTGCTTACTTAACCGAACGATCGGAGGCACTGGCGTCGCTTTCAAGCGAACAGGATGGCGAGATAGCGACCAGGCTAAGCGACTTATCCGGTCAAATGAAACTAATGGACTCAAGTTTTATGAAGGAGAACTTTGTCGGCTTTGGGAATTACGCTCAGTACCTTCAAGAACCTAGACTATGGTCATCCATTGGTGTAACCACGCTATTTACCGTCGTTTCTGTATTTTTTGAATTGGTTTTAGGACTGGCCATTGCGCTTCTTATTAACCGGGCTTTTATCGGAAGAGGAGCGGTTCGTGCGTCAGTACTGGTCCCATGGGCGATCCCAACGGCCGTGTCTGCGATGATTTGGAAATTTCTTTACGATGGCCAGTCGGGTGTGGTCGCTCACTATTTCGAGCAGCTCGGAATCATACAGGATGCCGGTCAGCTGCTGACAACGAGTGCGGGAGCAATCTTCTCCATTATTTTCACAGATGTGTGGAAAACGACACCTTACATGGCGCTATTGTTACTGGCAGGTTTGCAGACCATTCCTAATCAGTTATACGAATCTGCACAAGTGGATGGAGCCAATGCCTGGAACCGTTTTTACAAGATCACCCTTCCAATGCTCCGTTCCACCATTCTCGTGGCGCTGTTATTCAGAACACTGGATGCCTTCCGGGTATTTGATTTGATTTACGTATTAACGGGAGGAGGACCAGCCAATGCGACAGAGGCTGTTTCTGTGTACGCCTACAAAGTTTTATTCGCCCAGCAGAACTTCGGAGCAGGATCCGCTCTCTCCGTAATTGTTTTTATCTGTGTAGCGATTATCAGTACGCTGTTTATCCGCTTTATAGGCTCTGATCTAATGGCAGGCAAACAAAAAGGTTAAGATACTAAATTTACCCAGTTAGGAGGCGCATTATGCAGCAAAAAGCAGGACCGTGGTTTTACCTGTTTCTAATAGTCTTTGTCTTTCTTGTCATGTTTCCATTTCTATGGATATTCTTGACATCGATTAAGCCCCTCGGGGATATATTCGGATCACCTTTTGCGTGGTTCGGGTCCGGCATTTCTTTTCAATCGTATGAATCTGCTTTAACGACACGTCCGCTGCTTCGTTACATGCTGAACAGCTTTATTGTGTCCGGGGCAACGACGATTCTGGCTATCGGCTGTGCTGCTTTTACAGCTTATGCCGTGACGCGTCTGCCCATCCGGTTTAAGAGTGTGATTCTAGGCGTGGTGCTCGCTTCATCTATGTTCCCGCCCATTGCGATTATTTCGCCGATCTACGACTTTGTGACGGATTTCGGGCTGCGGAATACGTATCCCGGGCTGGTGATTCCTTACATCACCATCAGTCTTCCGCTTGCGATCTGGATTCTGGCTACATTTTTCCAGAACATTCCCTATTCGCTTGAGGAGTCAGCGAAACTGGATGGAGCAACGCCGTTTCAGACGTTTAGAAAAATTATTTTACCATTAGCCGCTCCCGGCGTATTTACGACAGCCATCCTGGTGTTTATTGCAGCCTGGAATGAGTACTTATTTGCTCTCACGATTAACACACAGGATGCGATGAAAACGGTGCCGGTTGGAATCTCCCTGTACCAGAGTCAATATTCCATTCCATGGGGAGATATAACGGCGGCAACCGTTCTGGTGACGATTCCAATTGTCATCATCGTGCTGATTTTCCAGAGACGAATTGTAGCTGGACTCACCTCTGGTTCTGTAAAAGGATAAGAGGTTCTCAATAAAAATTGATACATTCATAGGAGGTCGATCAAATGGAAAGAAAATGGTGGAAAGAAGGCGTCGTCTATCAAGTATATCCAAGAAGTTTTAATGATTCGAATGGGGATGGCATCGGAGACTTGCGCGGGATCACACAGAAACTGGATTATTTAAAAGACTTAGGTGTGGATATTTTATGGCTGTCTCCAGTCTATGAATCTCCTAACGACGACAATGGCTATGATATCAGCAATTATCGCGCCATCATGGAAGAGTTCGGAACGATGGAAGATTGGGAGAATATGCTCGAAGAGATTCATAAGCGGGAGATGAGGCTGGTGATGGACCTGGTGGTCAACCATTCATCTGATGAGCATGCGTGGTTTCAAGAGTCCCGCAAGTCTAAAGATAATCCTTATCGCGATTACTACATTTGGCGTGATGGAAAAAATGGCGCCGAACCAAATAATTGGGTATCCTTCTTCAGCGGGTCTGCCTGGGATTACGATGAGGCCACCGGCCAGTACTACCTGCATCTTTTCACAGACAAACAGCCGGATTTAAACTGGGAGAATGAACAGGTCAGGCAGGAAGTGTATGACATGATGAACTTCTGGATGGATAAAGGCATCGATGGATTCCGTATGGATGTAATCAATTTAATCTCGAAAACCCCCGGTCTCCCGAATGCAGAAGTTACCAATAAGGATAACAAGTATCAATGGGGAGGCGAGCATTTCGTCAATGGTCCTCGTTTTATGGAGTTTATGAACGAGATGAATGAACAGGCGCTTAAGCATTATGACGTGATGACCGTAGGGGAAACCCCGATGGTGAAGCCTGAAGATGGAGCTGCGTTCACCGACGAGGAATCAGGTGTCCTGAGTATGGTTTTTCAATTTGATCATATGGAAATCGACGGCGATCCGGGAAGCCAGGAAGGAAAATGGTCGGTTAAACCTTGGAAGCTTTCCAAAATGAAAGAGATTATGACGGACTGGCAGACCAGCTTGAATGGAAAAGGATGGAACAGTCTGTATTTGGAAAATCACGACCAGCCCCGTTCGGTTTCCAGGTTTGGCGATGCGGAGGAGTATCATAAGGAGTCCGCTAAGATGCTTGCGACCTTCTACCAGTTGATGCAAGGTACTCCATATATCTACCAGGGGCAGGAAATTGGAATGACTAATGTCCAATTTGATTCAATTGAGGACTATCGGGATGTCGAGATCCACAATTGGTATAACGAGCAGGTTACCGAGAGGGGCAAAGACAAGCAGGAAATCATGCATTCCATCTTTGTAAAAGGAAGAGACAATGCACGAACACCTATGCAATGGAGCGATGAGAACTACGCTGGCTTTTCAGACGCAGAACCATGGATCAAAGTAAATCCAAATTATACCTCGATAAACGTTAAGCAGCAGCAGGAAGACGAAGAGTCTATACTCAATTACTACAAAGAGCTCATAAAAGTGAGAAAGAACCATGACGTGCTCATTTACGGCTCGTATCAGCTTCTCGATCCTGAAGATGAGCAGGTCTATGCTTATACAAGAGAGCTGGATGGAGATAAAGCGCTAATCGTAGCAAACTTTACCAATGAAGCGATTGACTACTCGGTAAGCGAATCATTTCCGGTCGAACAGGCCGAGCGGCTGATTGGCAATTATCCTTCCGAGCAAGAAGAGGGTGGAACTCTGCAGCTGAAGCCTTATGAAGCTCGCGTGTACCGAGTGCAAACGTAATAGAGAATAGTGTGATAGACAAGCTGTCTTAGGAAACTGGCAGCTTGTCTTTTTTTTGGGAGACTCTGTTAAAGTCATTTATTGATTTTTGTACAATTCAATTGTAAGTTCCGTAATCAAGTCCTCAAATAAGATAGGTGATGGATGTAATAGCAATCGATTTGCTTAAACTAATCAGAGATTGAATCCACCGGAAAAGGGTAGGACTATCATTAATGGTTAAAATGTGAAAAAACTGAAAGATGGATATTTATCTTGAAACTGAGTCTTCAAGTAAACCAGCTAATAGTTTGTCAACATTTTTCAATAAAAACTTAAGGTAACCCATGTTATACTAAAAATGCGCATGGCAAATAACCTTCCTCAAATGTTTGATTGGAAGGTTTTGTATTATTTAGAT